>CBDUNP010000020.1:0-18424 GCA_965368605.1 uncultured bacterium
CGGGTCCTGTGTCATCATGAAAACAGGCGATGCCAAATTGTGCGGGGCAGCGCGACTACACGGTGCGTATTGCAAGCCCTGTGCCAGCCCGGATTCTTTTGCGGTTAAACACAAAACGCTAACGCGAACCGCCCCGCAGGGGTCCTTGTTGCGATGCCTGGAAATGAAGGGCGTTCACTTTAGCCCACTAACTGCGCGCCCCGAACCGGCTGCGCAGTCGTTACGCAGATGGCGGGTGTGTTATTGGAACGGGTGGTCGGGTGCCCGTGTCGCGGGGTCGAGCCATCCAGACGGGCCCCGGAACTCCCGTGTGAATGTACTCGGCCGGATCAAGGCAATAAATATCTATACAATACCATTAATTTGCTTTGTTGATCGCGGTTACAGGGGGCTGGAATCTATGGCTGACAGCCCTTGGGCATTCATCAGGCTCGGCTGCTTTCCTGAAGGTGTTCGCGGACGAAGAAGAGGACCAACTCGGTGCGGTCCTGGACCTCGAAGCGGGTGTACATCCGTCGCAGGTGCGAGCGGACGGTGGGCAGGGCGATGCCGATGCGTTCGGCGATCTGCTTATCGCTTAGGCCGTCAAACAGGTGCTGGATCACCTCGCGCTGACGGGCGGGCAGTTCAAGCCGGTCGTGGACAGCCTGCCATTGCTCTTGAGAAAATAGGGGGCCTGATTTTTCGATCATGGTCCTTCAGTAAACTAGATGTAACTGTTTAGCCTATAAGTTCACTTTTTATTGATAATCAGTTTCATTGCCGTGGCATTATTCACGCAGTGTATTGTATATCAACGACTTGCGTGAATCATCAATTTGGATGACATCGGATCGGCTGAGTTGGTCTGACTATATTTGCTGTGTTGGTACGGATATACATTGGGTTACCAAGGCTTGGCTTGGTCGCAGGTCTATCGCTGGCAGGATATTGTGCCTTCGGTGTGTGATTTTTTTCGTTTTTCCCGGGCGGAGGCCTCGGCCTTGCGTGTCCGGGTGACCCGGCTACAATACCCCGCTCGACTGAACGAGAGACACCCCCCGGATTACCCCCCGGAATACCCCGGATAACCCCCGGATTGCTTCGGGGATACACCCGACAACCCCTGGTAACCCCAGGCGGCCCTGGAATCAGACCTATGCCCAAGATGAAGTCCCACAAAGGCCTGCTCAAGCGTGTGAAGATCACCGCCAAGGGCAAGGTGAAGTTCCGTAAGTCCGGCACCAGCCACCTCAACAGCGTGTCGACCGGCAACGAGAGCCGTCGGCTGCGTGGCAAGTTCGTGGCCAAGCGTGGCGATATGAAACGGCTGCAGGGGATGCTTCACCGCCCCCTGAAGCCCGTAGACGCCAAGTAAACAGGCCGACCGTTTCTGCGGTCGTGTCTGACAAATGAGTACTGCGAGTCGGGTCCTACAAGCGTTTGGGTGATTGCCCAGGCCCCCGCCGTCGCGTAAAGGAGAGCAGCGATGCCAAGAGCACGCAAAGGCGCGGCCCGCCGACAGGCCAAAGTCCGTTGGTTTAAGAAAGCAAAAGGCAACCGTGGTGCACGCCGGACACAGTGGCGTCGCGTCAAGGAAGCGGTCGTCCGCGCAGGCGTCTACGCCTACAAGGACCGCCGTCTGGTCAAGCGTGACTACCGGCAGCTGTGGGTGACGCGCATCAGCGCCGCGTGCAAGATGCGCGACCTGAACTACAGCCGGTTCATCGCCGGGCTGAAGGCCGCGAACATCGACCTGAACCGGAAGATGCTCAGCGAGATCGCTATCGCTGACCCGGCCGCGTTCGACAAGATCGTCGAGCAGGCGAAGGCCGGCCTCGAATCGTTGCAGACCGCGGCCTGATCGCCGGGCCACGCAGACAAGCGTATTTGACCCGGCCAGGCTTAACACGCCTGGCCGGTTTTTATTTTGTGTTGGACGTAAAGACCGCCAAGGCGCACAGGGCGCTAAGCAGACAGGAGTTTTTGGCCGCGGATACACGCCTGTGAACCCGGATGACACGGGGCCTGCTTCTTGCAGATTTGCGTTCACTAGCGTCCATTCGTGGCTGACTTCTTCACATCTTAAGCGGGTGACTCAGCTTGAACAGAAAGGAAGAAGTAAGCAATGGCAAACGGAAAAAACCACGACATCCTCGGACGCGAAGCGGCACTGAGCCGGGAGACCTGGCGGCTGTTCAGGATCCTCTCGGAGTTCGTAGACGGCTTCGAGGTGATGAGCGAGGTCGGGCCGGCGATCACCGTATTCGGGTCGGCACGCACCAAGCCGGACGACCCGGTCTATCAGCAGGCGGTGGAGTGCGGTGAAGAAATCGTCAAGCGCGAGATGGCGGTCATCACCGGCGGCGGCCCGGGCATCATGGAGGCCGCCAACAAGGGCGCCTTCGAGGCCGGCGGCAAGAGCGTCGGGCTGAACATCGACCTGCCGATGGAGCAGGACCCCAACCCGTATCAGAGCCATCAGCTGGACTTCCGCTACTTCTTCATCCGCAAGGTGATGTTCGTCAAGTACGCCTGCGGCTTCATCTGTTTCCCCGGCGGGTTCGGCACGATGGACGAGTTCTTCGAGTCGATCACGCTCATCCAGACGCACAAGATCGAGCCGTTTCCGATTGTCTTGATCGGCCACGACTTCTGGGACGGGCTGGTCGACTGGATCCGTGACACGATGGTCAAGAAGTACAAGACCGTCAGCCCCGAGGATATGGACCTGTTTTATGTCACGGACAGCGTCGAGGACGCGATCGAACACATCCTCAGCCGGTTCGACCTGGAAGATTGGAAGCTCAAGACCAAGCCGACGATCCCCCAGCCGGTCGCGGCTCAGATCGAGCAGGCGACACGTCGGCGTTCGCGCTGAGGCGGGGTGAGCTCAGATCGTTTTTCAGATTGTTAATTAAGAAAGCCCACGTTCGACGAACGTGGGCTTCTTTTTTGTGTGATGGTTGTCAGTAACTGATGGGTTACGGATACGCCCGGGCAATGCGTGAGCCGGGGTAGTAGAAGCTGAGGATCGAGTACTCGTTGTAGCCGGCCTGGGCGAGTCCCTGGGCGCCGAACTGGCAGAGCCCCACGCCGTGGCCGTAGCCCCGTCCGTCGTGGAACGTCACCGTGGAAGCGCCGAGTTTTACCTTGACGTGGCTGCTGTTGAGGGATTGGCCTTGGCCGGGTTTGGGCAGGCCGGGTGCGGCGGTGTTGCAGGCGAAGCGGAACTGCTCGGGGCCGAGAGTGTAGGTCATCCCCGCCATATCGGAGATCGCAAACGCGGCCGGCCTGCCCACGGAGTTCACGTGTGTGATCTTGATGTCCCGGATGCCTTTGAGGGCACGGACCGGGTGGTCCTCGCTGGCGCCCCAGGTCTTGATCCGCAGGGCCAGGGAGGCTTTGGCCCTTGCCACCGGTCCCCAGCGGAACTTGTCACTCTTCTGGCACCACCCGCCGTGGTTGCGCCCGCGCAGCGGCTGGATGTCCGGCAGGCCGGGTAGCCAGGTGAAGGCGGCTTTGGCGTCTTGTCCGGTGCCGCCGCAGGCGCTGGAGTAGAACGCCGGGACGACCCGGCCGTTGTACTCAATCAGCAGCCCGCGCGTCTGGCTGACCGCGGCAAAGGCTTTGGGGTTGGTCGCGCGGCCGCTGTAGGCCTGGCTGGCGGTGGTGGATTCCAGGTCGAAGTGCTGATGCGCGTGCATCGACGCCTCGAAGACGGCATAGGAGCGCGCCGCCACCGCCGCGGCGCGGAACGTCGCCGGGTCCCACGAGCCGTACAGCTCGCGCTCGATGACGCCGGGCAGGTAGGACTCCATGCCGACGTGATTGACCGCGTCCAGTGTGCCGGTGGGTTGGCCTTGCTTGTCTTTGGTGGGGACCAGGACGATCGAGCCGGGGTAGGGTTTGCCGTTGATCTGGATCGGCACCCCGCCGGCGGGGGTCAGCCGTACCGCGGGCAGGGCCCATCGGATGCTGCGGCGCTGCGTGTCGGTGATGAGGAAAGACCCGTTGTGGTACATGACAGCGACGGCACCGCGGTAGCGTCGGTCGGCGACGCCGGGGCTGGGTGTCGCCGGGCCGACCAGCAGGTCCCCGGCGACCGAGATGTCCACGCGCGTCAGGTTCTTGTCGATCCGCACACGCAGGGTCGGCTCACGCTGGATCGAGCTGATCGTAGGGAGCACGATCCGTTTGGAGATCGCGTTGTTCTGGGCGGGCGCGGGTCGCATCGGCGCGGGCCTGAGCGTGGAGGTGACCGGTGTCGCGCGGGTGCAGCCGCTAGCAAGCAGGACGCCGGCCAGCAACGACCCCGTCACGACCAGGCCGATACTCACCGACCACCCCGGCAGGAAGCGGTGTGGGTCGATTGGGGTGACGTGTTCGTTTGTCTTGGGGCGGTGCCGGATCATCCTTGATCCTTGTGTTGAGGTTTCGGTGCTTGTGCTTAAGTATACATACCCTCATCGACCATTCCCCAGCACTTTAGAGAATGTCTGCCCCCGGACGGGGCGTAGGGGGTATCATGTCCGGATGCAGGAGGTCGGGACACGTTACCGATGGAAGATCGCAGGCATCACGCCCGACGCCGAGCAATTCGCGGGGGAGATGTCCCGGTCGCTGAACGTGAGCCCGCTGGCGGCGAAGGTGCTGGCCCAGCGGGTTGCGGATGACCTTGCCGACACAGAAAAGGCGATGGAGGCCGCGACGCAGTTCATCGACCCGAAGCTCTCCTACCTGCACGACCCCGGCCTGATGCCCGGCGCGGCCCGCGCTGCCGAACGCCTGGCCGGGGCGGTCAAAGACAAGCAGCCGATCGTGATCTACGGCGACTACGACGTCGACGGCGTCACCGCCTCGGCGATCCTCTGGCACACGTTGAAACTGGCCGGGGCTGATGTTCACACCTACATCCCACACCGTCTGGACGAGGGCTACGGCCTGAACCCCGAGGCGATCGCCTCGTTCGCCGGGGCCTACGCGGTGAAGCCGTTGGTGATCTCCGTGGACTGCGGCATCACGGCCGTTGAGTCGGCACAGGTCGCCAAAGAGCACGGCATCGACCTGATCATCACCGATCACCACCACTTCGACGCCGACGCGCTCCCGGATGCACACACGCTCGTCCACCCGTCGCTACCCGACGCCAGCGAAGCACCGGCCACCGGCTATCCCTGTCCGGACCTCTGCGGCGCGGGGGTGGCGTTTAAGGTCGCCTGGCAGTTCGCGCGAGAGCTTTGTGGGTCCGACCGTCTACCGGATGAGTACCGGAAGCTGATGGTGGAACTGCTGCCGCTGGTCGCGTTGGGGACGGTCGCGGACGTGGTGCCGTTGAAGGGGGAGAACCGGGTGCTGACGACGTTCGGGCTTGGGCGGATCAAGCAGACGCCGTTCGTTGGGTTGGGTGCGTTGATTGATGCGTCGAAGCTGCGTGACGAGAAGATCGATGCGTACCACGTCGGGTTTGTCCTGGGGCCGAGGCTCAACGCCTGCGGGCGGATGGGGCACGCCAAGGATGCGCTTGAATTGTTGACCACTGCCACAGGCCCGCGTGCGACGGAGCTGGCGCGTTTCCTGACGGATGAGAACGACCGCCGACGCGCGACCGAGCGCAAGATCACCGAGCAGGCCAAGAAGATCGTGACCGAGCAGGGCTACGACGCCGCGGACAAGCGAGCGATCGTGGTTGCTGGCGAGGGCTGGCACCCGGGCGTGGTCGGGATTGTTGCCAGCCGGCTGGTGGATACATTCGCCAGGCCGGCGGTGGTGCTGGGCCTGAACGACGGGGTCGCGCAGGGGTCGGCCAGGAGCGTGGATGGCGTTTCCATCCACGACGCGCTGTCGGCCTGCGGCGAATACCTGCAACGGTTTGGCGGGCACGCGATGGCGGCCGGGCTGACGCTGGCCACTGAAAAAGTCGATGCCTTGCGTGACGCTCTGGTGGCCGAGGTGAATACGCTGCTTGATGAAAGCGAGCTGGTTCGGCCGACGCGCATCGATGCCGAGGTCGCGTTTCAGGAATGCACGCTGGACACGTTCGACAGCCTCAGCAAGCTCGCGCCGTTTGGCCGAGGCAACCCGACGCCGCGGTTGTTGTTGCGGGGGGCTGTCTTGGATCGGCCGTCGCAACGCATGGGGACGTCCGGGCAGCACCTGTCGCTGAGCGTCGCGCACCGTGGCCGAACGATCCGGGCGGTCGCGTTTGGGATGGGTGAACACGCAAGCAACCTGCCCGGCGGCGCGTCGGTTGACCTGGTCTTCGAGCCGAAGGTCAACGCCTGGAAGGGCGTGCGTCGGCCCGAACTTCACATCCACGACTTCAAGATTTTATCAGCGGTGACTGCATGAATGGATTTTTTGGACAGGGCGATCAACTCACACGGTTCCTGCTGATGACCTGCGGGCTGCTCACACTTGCCGGCGCGGTCGCCTGCCTGGTGCTGGGCAACGCCTACCTGGCGGTCGCCTGCTGCGTCGTCAGCGCCTGGGCGATCGGGACGTACCTGGACACGGTGTATGCGGGGATCATCACCGCGGCGCGGGCGAAGCAGCGACATGACCCGTCGGAATAAGACGCTTGGCTTGGTTGTGATTAGAACGATACCCACACGACAGCCGTCCCGGTGTAATACATCGGGCGGCTATACGCTTTGGGTGATCATGTCCCGGGGTTAAGTCCGGGGCTTGTGTCCCTATTTTTTCGCGGGCCCCAGCACCATCTCGTCGACGGTTTTGCCGGCGGGGAGCATGGGGTAGACGTGCTCGTGTTTTTCGACCATGGCTTCGAGGATGGCTGGGCCGTCGTGGTCCAGGAACTCCTTCATCTTGGCGGGGAGGTCGGCGAGCTTGGTGACGCGGACGGCCTTGCAGTGCATGGCTTCGAGCAACTTGCAGAAGTCGGGGTTGTGCATCTCGGTGTGGCTGTAACGCTCATCGTAGAAGAGGTCCTGCCACTGCTTGACCATGCCCTGGAAGTCGTTGTTGAGGATGATGGTCTTGGCGGCGATGCCGTACTGCGCGGCGGTGGTCATCTCCATGGCGGTCATGCAGAACGAGCCGTCGCCGTCGATGTTGATCACGGGGATATCGGGGCAGGCGAGTTTCGCGCCGATGGAGGCGGGGACGCCGAAGCCCATGGTGCCCAGGCCGCCTGAGGTGACCCACTGGCGGGGGTTACGGAACTTGTGGAACTGTGCCGCCCACATCTGGTGCTGGCCCACGCCGGTGGTGATGATCGCGTCCTTGTCGCCGAGCTGCTTGCTCATCTCTTCGACCACGGCCTGGGGCTTGAGGTGGAACTCGCGCTCGTCGTGGTCGTAGGCAAAGGGGTGGTCCTTCTTCCACTGGCTGACGGTCTTGAGCCACGGCCCGCGGTCGACGTCCTTGAGCAACGGCAGGAGCAGGTCGAGGTTCTTCTTCGCGTCGCCCTCGACGCCGATGGTGACGGGGACGGCCTTGTTGATGTTTTCCGGCGCGATGTCGAAGTGGATCAGCCCGCCGCGTCCCTCGGCCTCGGCGGCGCGGGCGCCCGGCGCGAACGCGGAGATCTTCCCGGTCACGCGGTCGTCGAAGCGTGCGCCGACGGCGATGATGCAGTCGGCGTCGCGCATCGCCCAGTTGGCGTACGCCGAGCCGTGCATGCCAAGCATGTCCAGCGACAGCGGGGAGCGTTCATCAAAAGCGCCCAGGCCCTGGAGCGTGGTGGTGACGGGGATGTTGGCTTTCTCGGCACACTGGCGCAGCACCTCGGTCGCGCCCGAGAGGATCGCGCCCTGGCCGACGTAGAAGATCGGTTGCTTAGCGCCGTTGATCATCTCGGCGACGCGCTCGATCTCGCTGGACGTGCCGAACTCACGGATGTGGTAGCCCGGGAGGTGGGGTTGGTCGCAGACGGCTTCTTTGAGCACGCTGGCGGTCATGTCTTTGGGCAGGTCCACGAAGACCGGGCCGGGTCGGCCGGTGGTCGCGATGTGGAACGCCTGATTGATCGCACGCGGGAGGTCGCGGACGTTTTTCACCAGCACGTTCCACTTGGTGCAGGGCCGGCTGATGCCGGTCATGTCGGCTTCCTGGAAGGCGTCTGAGCCGATGGCGCCGGTGGCGACCTGCCCAGCGAAGACGATCAGGGGCGTGCCGTCCATGAGGGCGTCCTGCATGGGGGTGACGGTGTTGGTCGCGCCGGGGCCGGAGGTCACCAGCACGACACCGACCTTGCCGGACACCCGTGCGTAGCCCTCAGCCATGTGGCCGGCGCCTTGTTCGTGGCGTGAGAGGATGAACTTGAAGTGCTCGGAGTCGTGGATGGCGTCGAAGACCGGGAGGATCGCGCCGCCGGGATAGCCGAAGATCGCCTCGACGCCGTGCTCATGCATCATGTCGTGGAAGATCTGTGCGCCGGTCTTGCCGGTGTACTTGTCGGTGGTTTCGCCGTGGCCTGGGGAAGAGATGGCTTCGGCGTTGAGGTTCTGTTGACTTTGAGACATCGCGTGGTTCCGATCTTATCGATTGATAACCCGGCCGAATCCGGCGGGCGTAGTGGGTTGGTTTGGTCAGGGTCTTTAAGCGTTACAGCTTGAGTGGTCGGGTGTTGGTCATGCCCTGTGCGGGCCGTGCGGGTCTTCCGCTCAGCTAACAACGACACCGACCGCGGCACGGACAGGCGTCCGTAGCTCGGTCACGGCGAGAACCGCCAACAGCAGGATCATTGTGTAGATCACCATAAGCACCTGATTATACCACATCGAGGCGTATACCGTCAAGGATTTGGGGGATTTACGGGGGTATTCAGAGTGCGGGATCGGCTGACCGTGTGCGTTTATCCCTGATTCTGGCTGATCGCGTGGAAGGCCCGCTCCACGGCGTCGTGGGAGTCGCCCACGATGTAGTAGACCATGTCCCCGCCACGCCAGACGAGCATGGGGAAGTTCTCTTGGGGGTTGGCGGTCTTGTAGAGCTTGCCTAGCTCGATCCCCGAGCCCTCTTCATAGGGGCGTAGCCAGAGGCTTAGCGTGTCCGGCTTGCCCGTGGAGGTCTGGGACTGATAGACGATGTGGACCGAGCCCTTGCCGGGCAGGAGGCAGAGCCCCGCCACGTCGAAGTCGTAGCCCAACGCCGAGAGGTTCAAGACCTCCTCATCGATCGTCTGGTGGAAGTAGCTGCTCAGCGCTCCGGGCAGGGCGTCGAGGTCCTGGGGGAACTTGTCGGTCCCGTGCATGGGGATGAGGTGGCGGGCGCACTGGATGTGTCGGTTCTCGAACCGGCCGACCAGAGACGCGTTGAGGACCTGCCCGGAGGTGATCAGTTGGTTGCCGTCAGTGTCGGGGCCGGACTGGTTGAAGACGACCAACGCGGCGAACAGGAGGACGGCGGCGACGGCGGCGGGGGCCCAACGCCCGATCCTGGCGAGCACCGGTGAGCCCTGGCGGGCTGGGGTGCGGTGGGTGTCTGCCGAGTCTGCCCGGGCCATCTGCATGATCTGGTCGCGGAGGCTGTCGGGGGTCTTGATCGAGGGATCGCCCATCGCTTTGCCGACCGCGACGCGCAGCTTCTGATGCTCGGTCACGCGTTGGGCCAGGGAAGGGTCCTTGGCCATGCGGTTGAGCATTTCCAGGTTCTGCTCGCCGTCCAACTCACCGTCGGCAAAGGCCGCGATTTTCTGGTCAGCGTCGTTCATGAATGGGTCCGTTGTCATAGCTTCCTCATCGATACACTCTTCCCCGGAGTACAACCTCGTTCACCGGATGTTTCTTCCAAAAATCCGGTATTTCCCCGAAACTTTCTGATTGTTAAACCAGGCGGGTTTTAGCCCTGTGTGCGGAGTCTTATCGGGGCATGGTGTGGGCGTGATCGCTTCGTGGGGGTGGTTCATGTCTCGGCCTCCCCGGAGCTGATCCCGTGCTCGGCGGCCAGCCCGCTGAGCCCCTTGGCCAGGATCGCGCGGGCCCGGTACAGCCGGCTCATCACCGTCCCCAGGGGCACGTCCAGCACGTCCGCGACCTCCCGATATTTCAGCCCCTCGACCGCCCACAGCAGCAGGACCTCCCGGTAGTGGTCGGGCAGCTCTTCGATGGCGTGTTTGAGTCGGTCGTCGACCTGCTCCCAGTCCAGGTGAGACAGGTCCCAGGCGGGGGCGGCTTCGCTTGGGTCGCCGCCGGTGCCGGGCTGGTACGACAGGTCGTCGGACAGCGCGGGCTCGCGTTTTTTCCGGCCGACCTTGGTGTAGAAGTTGTTGTGCAGGATCTTGAAAAGCCACGGCCGAACCCCCGCCTCGCGCAGCTCGAAACGTCCCTCGGCCTTGAACGCCTTGAGGAACGTCTCCTGCACCAGGTCGGCGGCATCCTCGGGGTTGCGCGCCAGGTGCATAGCCATGCGATAGACCGAGTCCATCTCACCGATTGCTAAATCGCGGAACGCCTGGCTTTCCAAACCCAACCCTTCACAGGACGCGGATACCTCGGGTACAAGCAAATAGTGTACTTGAGGATACCTACGAACGGTAGGAGCCGGCCGTTCTTGCGGGTGTGAAAACTGGTCGGGGAGCCGACCGGCTTGATGGGGGCGGGGCCTAGCTCTCCCGCGGGGCGTTTGGCTGAGCATCACGCTCGCCGTTCAGCTTCGGGAGTTGATCGGCCAGGTAGGCCCAGGGGCGTGTCAGGTCGTCCGTGAACCGCCTGACCTCTTCCTGGATCGGTGACTGGATCGCCACGCCCAGATCGTTGACCACGCGATCCATCTCCGGGAGGCGGTGCGGGAGGTTGGTGACGTGGGCCGTCTGGTCGCGCAGCGCCCGCCCGGTCGACTCGGCCTGCCGGCTCAGGGGCTGCCAGACCCGGTCAAACGACTGAGCGGCCGACGCCCGCAGTTCCTCCGGGGAGTGTTTGGGGGTGTTCGCCCAGATCACCAGCCCGACCACCGCCAGTCCAAGCACCGCTGCGAGCGACCCGTAGGTCAGCGTCGGCCGAAGCCAGCTCATGGCCGGGGGCAAGGCCGTGTCGGTCGCGGTGGCGTCAGCCGGGACGGTTTGTTTGGCGTATCGGCCGACCGGGAGCTGCTCGCGCGCGATCGCACGGCGCTGCGAGGTGGCCTGGCGTCTGAGCTGGGCGTCCAGTTGATTCATCTGTGACGCGAACTGCTGGTGTGACGCGAGTCGGCCAAACGTGTGACGCCACAGCGCGGACGGCTTGCCGCCCCGGTCGATCGCTCGGCTGACCAGGTATTGTGACAATCCACGCATCATGTTGCCGCTCCTTCCTTGATTCCCGCCCCCGCCCCCGGAGTTGCCCCCGGAGTTGCTCCCCGAAAGACGTTCCCCGGAATGACGCCTCCCGAGTTGCGACGGGCGGGAATCTTCATGGCTGAAACCTTGGACACCTGTGGCTTGTTTGAGTGCTTGTTTGTCATGGGGGGCTGCTCCGCGACAGTCACGTTGTCTTCTGATTCTTCGAGGTGTTTCATCAGTGCCCGTCGGGCTCGATACAGCAGCACGCGGGCGTGGACCGCGGTGATGCCCAGGGCGTTGGCGATTTCCTTTGGCTTCATGTCTTCGCCGTAGTGCATCCAGAGTGCGGTGCGCTGGGTCGGGTCCAGCACACGGTCGGCCAGGGCCCAGAGCCGGCGTTGGCCCTCCATCCGGCTGACGGTTTCGGCGGGGCCTTGCCCGGGGGCCTGCGCGCGTTCGATCCCCTCGCCGGTGGCATTGATCTTGCGTTTGCGGTGGGCGTCGATGCACAGCCGAACCGCGATGGTGAAGAGCCAGGCCTTGAACCGGCGTTTGGGGTTGTACGTCCTGATTTTTTGATACGCCCGGATCAGCGTCTGCTGCGCCAGGTCTTCGGCGTCCTCCCGGCTTCCAGTACGCTTGTACAGCAGGTACACCAGCCTGGGACGCAGCCGATGGTCCAGTGTCTCGTAGCTGCGAACACACCCAAGCTGAACACGCCGGGCGAGGTCCTCCTCACTCAGCGTGTTCAGGGCTTCAGGTTCTGTCGGGCTTGTCAGATTCAAGTTGAACGGTCCGGGGCCGGGGCTGTCCGGGGGTGCTCGGCGATCTGCGATCGTCCGCTAAGCGGTGATTGGTATTGTGTCGCACGCATTCATACAGTCGCGGTGAGGCTCAGGATATGGCGCGTTTAATCCATAGCCTCCAGGTTTTGGATGAGCTGTTCGAGTTTGTCGTAGCTGCAATCAAACTTCGCGGTGACGTCGGCGTCTTCGGGGGCGTGCTGGATGTTGATCATCCGGCCGAGCTCCGCCAAAGGCTGGGCCTCGGGCTCGGCGGTCGCCGCCAGTTGCAGCATCGCCAGCCCGCCACGCAGCAGCTCAAATACCTGCTGCGCCCGCAGGTCGTCGGTCATGGTCATGGTCAGCTCGCTGGATACGGATTCGCCGGTGTCTTTCAGTGAGAGGTGTGCCTGCTGGATCATCCTCGCGACCGCGGAGGGAGGTCCGTTGCCCGAGCCGTCCGCCATGTGGGCAAGCTCGGACAGGCCGGAGAACCAGGCCTCGATCAGCGTGCCGTCGTCGGCGGCGGCCGGGGTCAATAGCGCGTCCTGATCCATCGTCTTGTCGACCATGGCCCGTGTCTTGTCGGGGTTGAACGACGCCACCAGGTAATACGAATCGGTCCCGGGGCGTTTGGGGATCGCGCAGTACACGCGGTTACCGCCCCCGTTGCCTTCCTGCAGCGAGTGGATGATGACCTTCTCGCGGTAGACATCCGACTGGTACCCCGGGGCCGCCAGCAGCAGGCCGTTGATGTTGCCCGAGGTCGGGCCGATGTCCGCGACCAGCGCGAAGTCGCCCTGGGCGTAGCCCGTGCCGAAGAGGATCGTCTTGCCCAGCGACGTCCGCAGGTCGATCCCGACGGTCTCGGAGAGCTCGTCGATCATCTCATCGACCTGCGGCTCCTCCTGGCGGATCAGGTTCAGGATCGTCTCGCCGAGCCGGCTCTGCAGCAGCTTCGACGGGTTGGTCACCAGTGTAAACCGGGCATCCTCCGGCACCAGCGTGGCCTGCGCCTGGGCCATCGCCGGCACACTCAGGGCCAGCGTCGCGGCGATCATCGTGCTTGTTATCCATCGTTTCATATCAGTATCTCCACAGTGCGATGCGTTTAATTTTTGGGACTCAATCTAGGATACGTTGCGGGGGTGTGATGTGTTACAGCCCAGTCGAAAATTATCTTTTCACCTCTTGGTGGTCCGCTCGAACCATCGTTATGATCCAGCTATGAGTGAAACACCCACACAACCGGTCAAGATCGGCATTATCGGCGGCAGCGGGCTGGGCCAGGCGCTGGGGGCCGAGGCCGGGGAAACCGTCGAGGTCGAGACGCCTTTTGGTAAGCCCAGTTCCCCGATCACCCTGGCGGATTGGGGCGGAGTGGAGGTCGGGATCCTTCAGCGTCACGGGATCGGGCACACGTTGAACCCCTCGGCCGTGCCGTACCGCGCGAATATCTACGCCATGAAAAGCCTGGGCGTGACCCACATCCTCGCCAGCGGTGCGACCGGCTCGTTGCGCGAAGAAATCGCGCCCGGTGATCTGCTCATCGTCGATCAACTGATCGACAAGACGACCAAGCGTGCCAACACGTTTTATGAAAAGGCCGCGGTGCACGTCGAGCTGGCCGAGCCGTTCTGTCCGGTGATGCGCAAGTGGCTGCTCGACGCCGCGAAACAGCTGGACGGCGTGAAGGTCCACCAGCAGGGCACCTATGTCGTGATGGAAGGCCCGGCATTTTCAACCAAGGCCGAGTCCCACATGCATCGGCAGTGGGGCGGCGACCTCATCGGCATGACCGCGATGCCCGAGGCGAGGCTGTCGCGTGAGGCGGAGATCGCCTACGCCATGATCGCCATGCCGACGGACTACGACTGCTGGCGGCCGCACGACCCCGACACGAATCCGGGGGCGCTGCTCGAAGAAATCATCGGCAACCTGCAGAAGGCAACGCAGGCGAACATCGCCCTGATGAAGCAGGCCCTGCAAGACACGTCGGCATTAGAAGCCGCAGCCAGCCCGGCCCACTCGGCGCTCGCACTGGGCATCTGGTCGGACAAAACGAAGATCGATCCCGCGGAAGTGAAACGACTCGAGGTGTTGTGGGGGAAGTATTTCGATTGACCCAGCAATGCGTAGAGTCAAAGGGTTGAGTTGCGAAGGCGCAAAGTACGCGAATGTTTATGAGGGGCCTCGTCGCGTATTTGACAGCTTCGAGCGGTGTCGGCGTGCGCCCTTTTGCTAATCTCATCGACTGACAACCTTGGCGTTCTCTGCGTCTTGGCGGTTTTTACTGATTCTTCTTCACGCTTATGTGGTAGAAAAAACAAGCCCCGGGTCGTCGACCCAGGGCTAAGTGGATTTGTGGATTGAGGCGGGGGTGTTCGCTTACTTCGCGCCGTTGTTGCCGGGCTTTTCGCCGCGTGCTTTCTGGTCGGCGAGCTCTCGGCGGTTGATGGCGGTTTCTCTGGGGAAGTCGAAGGCGAGGCGGACCTTGTCGCCTTGGATCTCGACGATGCGGATCACGCCCTGGGGGTTTTTCGGATCACCGATGACGACTTCTTCACCGACGCGACGTGTGAGTGCGAGCATGCCTTGGTCTCCTGACCCTGTCTGCCCGGCCGGGTGTTAGATGAAGGCCGGGGTTAATTCTCATCCTGAGTCCCACCGAAAAGGGCGGGGCGGTTAGCTCACCTGTTCGACGCCGGTGACTTCGGGGATCTTCTCGCGGACGTTCCGCTCGATGCCCATGTGCAGGGTCATGCTGCTGGACGGGCAGCCGATGCAGGCCCCGTGCAGGCGGACCTGAACGACGCCCTCGTCGGTGACATTGACCAGCTCCAGGTCGCCGCCGTCGGACTGGACCGCGGGGCGGATGCGTTCGATGATCTGGTCTACGCGTTGGTAGAGTGTCAGCGATTCCTGGGGTGTCTGTTCGTCCTGCGTCATCGTGCTCCTTGCGGCGGCCCGGTGTTTCTTCGGGGCTGCCTGGTGCCAAACCGTGGGAATCCGGTGATTTCCGGGGAAGCGACATGCCTTGCCGGGCCGTATTTCCAACTCATTATCATAGGTCGGTCAGGCCTGTCAGACAATCCAGCCCGGCTTGGGGCGGCGGTCAGGCCTGCCGGCGGGGTGGATTTATTAGCTTGTTTAGGCCAATATGACTCATAAATAGATATTTGTCAAGTATTAAAGCAATATTTGGGGTTCTTGGCAGGCCTGGTTTGGGCGGGTTTCAGGCGGTCGGGGAATCGCGTTAAAAACCTGTGAACAGGGGGTCGGGTTTGACGGGAAAGCAGCGAGATGTTAGATTTTCCGGCCCGTCAGCGATAGGTTGTATGCCTGTTGACCGATTGGGAGTTAGTCAGCTGTTTTAGCGGCGGTCAGATGTTAGGGGCGCGGATTGGTTACAAAGCCAGTTCGACGCCCCTTGTCAATCGGAGTGAAGTCGCTAAAGTGCCGAGGCTTGGAACCGGCCGCAGCCAATGCTCAAGGGTGCCGGGCTGTCGAAAACAGGGCCGCCACCCTAGCTCAGTGGTAGAGCACTCCCTTGGTAAGGGAGAGGTCGTGGGTTCAAATCCCATGGGTGGCTTTTCAGGAATGGATCAACCGGTCGGGCGTGGGTCCGGCTTTGTAAAAAGTGTATTGGAAATCGATCACGGTCAGGCCCGTTGCCGCCTAACACAGCGGGCTTTATAGAACCAGAAAACCAAAGGGTTAGGCGGAGGTTTCAGACGATGGCGAAGGGTGTATTCGAGCGAACCAAACCGCACGTGAACGTAGGCACAATCGGTCACGTTGACCACGGCAAAACCACACTGACCGCGGCGATCACTGCCGTGCAGGCCGCCAAGGGCCTGGCGGAACACAAGCCTTACGACGAGGTCGCCAAGGCGTCCGAGTCCGACGGCCGTCGTGACGCGACCAAGATCATGACGATCGCGACCTCGCACGTCGAGTACGAAACCGAGAACCGGCACTACGCCCACGTGGACTGCCCGGGCCACGCCGACTTCGTCAAGAACATGATTACCGGTGCCGCCCAGATGGACGGCGCGATCCTCGTGGTCTCCGCGGCTGACGGCCCCATGCCTCAGACCCGTGAGCACGTGCTGCTCGCCCGCCAGGTAAACGTGCCCAAGCTCGTCGTCTTCCTGAACAAGGTTGACCTCGTGGACGACCCGGAACTTCTGGAGCTCGTCGAGCTGGAAGTCCAGGAACTGCTGGCCAAGTACGACTTCGAAGACGACACCCCGATCATCAAGGGTGCCTCGTTCCCAGCGCTGTCGAACCCCTCGGACCCCGAAGCCACCAAGTGCATCGGCGAGCTGATGGACGCCATCGACACCTGGATCCCCGAGCCCGAGCGTGAGACCGACAAGCCCTTCCTGCTGTCCGTTGAAGACGTCTTCTCGATTAAGGGCCGCGGCACCGTCGCCACCGGTCGTATCGAGCGTGGCGTGGTCAAGGTCGGCGACAAGGTCGAGATCGTCGGCTTCAAGGACACCCAGGAAACGACCATCACCGGCGTCGAGATGTTCAACAAGTCCATGGACGAAGGCATCGCCGGCGACAACTGCGGCTGCCTCCTGCGTGGTATCGAAAAGGACCAGATCGAGCGTGGCCAGGTCCTCGCGGCTCCCAAGAGCATCACCCCTCACACCAAGTTCGAGGGTGAGATTTACGTTCTGACCAAGGAAGAGGGCGGGCGTCACACCCCGTTCTTCGCCGGCTACAAGCCTCAGTTCTACTTCCGCACCACCGACGTGACCGGTGCGATCGAGCTGACCGGCGGCGCAGAAATGTGCATGCCCGGCGACAACATCACCATGAAGATCGACCTGGGCGAGAAGCCCATCGCGATGGAAGAGGGCGTCCGTTTCGCCGTCCGTGAAGGCGGCCGCACCGTGGGTGCCGGCGTCGTCACCAAGGTCGTCGAGTAATTATTCAAAAGCCCGCGATGGCATCGCGTGATTCCTGTTTCGGAGTCCCGTCGATGCCATCGACGGCTTTGTTTGTGAGGTAACCCATGGCTAAGAGAGCCGATGCAGTCGAATACGTGTGGCTCCAGTGCTCCGAGACCGGAGACCTGAACTACCGGACCCCGGTGAACGTCAAGGGCGGCCTGCCCGAAAAGCTCAAGGCCGGCCTGAAGAAGTACTCGCCGAAGCTCCGCAAGCACACGCTGCACAAGATCAAACGGAAGTAATAGCCGTTAGCGATTAGCCATTAGCGGTCAGCCCGGAAGGGCTGATGATTTACCAAGGGCTAAATGCTAAAAGCTAATGGCTGTTTTTACGCCAGTAGCTCAATTGGCAGAGCAGCGGATTCCAAATCCGCAGGTTGGAGGTTCGAGTCCTCCCTGGCGTGTCGGGACGGGACGGGCCGAACTTGAACCGGCCTGACTCGTCGTCGGATAGAATTGCCGTCCGCCACCGGTCCTTTCAACACGTTTGCAAAGGTGGCCGACGGGCAAGCCATAATGTTCTTTGGCTTGCGACTAACACATGGCCGGCTCTTGGCACACCGCTGACAGCTAACGGCTAAAGGCTCCATGACCCATGGCTTTATCCATCTACAAACCCGGTCAAGGCTACTACACACGGATGCTCAGCGCCGTCGGTGTGGGCGTGATCGTCCTGTCGGGCGTCGCCTGGCTCTGGGAAAAGATGACCACCATCGACTCGATCCCCCGGGATCAGGAGCTCTACTACCAGGGCGGGATGGCCGTCATCGTCATCGCTTTCTTCGGCGCGGTGGTCTACTTCCTCCTGAATAAGCCCCGCATCGCCGACTTCATGATCGCCACCGAGGCGGAGATGAAGAAGGTCAACTGGCCCAGCAAAAAAGAAATCATCGGCTCGACCTGGGTCGTCATCTGCGGCACCGCGTTCATCGCGCTGCTGCTGTGGCTGATCAACCTGGGCTTCGCCGAACTATTCATCCGCATCGGGGTGCTGGAAGGCTAACCAACGCCACGTCCGACCCCGACCGATCAAGGCAACACAACCATGGCCGAAGACAACCTGATCCAGGACGAACACGCCACCGACGCCCCGAACGATCAGGGCGCCGCTGAAGACAACGCGCAGCCCGATGGTCCGCAGGATCAGGATCAGTCCGGCGCGCCGTCTCCGGATGATGCGCCAACCTCCGATGAGTCGGCCCCGGACGACATCCCGACTCAGTTTGCCGGTGACGCCGACGACGATGAGTTGCTGGTCACCCCCGGGATGAACTGGTTCGTCCTCCGCGTGGCTTCCAACAAGGAAGACTCCGTCCGCGAGACGCTGCTGCGTAAGATCAAGATCGAGAACTTCGAGCACCTGGTCAGCCGTATCCTCGTCCCGACCGAGAAGGAAAAGACGATCAAGGGCGGCAAGCAGAAGATCATCGAGAAGAAGCTCTACCCCGGCTACGTCTTCGTCGAGATGAAGCTCGA
>CBDUNP010000021.1:0-16949 GCA_965368605.1 uncultured bacterium
TCGTCGAGCCCCACGTAGCCATCGCCCGAAGGGTCGGCCAGCAGATTGCCCGGCGGGACGTTCTGGTTCCAGTTGGCCAACACGATGTTCAAGTCGTTGATCCCGACGAAACCATCTCCATCCAGATCTCCGGCCAACAGCGTCGCGATATCCACGCTGAGGTACTGATCGACCGCAACGTCAAACAACTGCTGCTGCCGACCGTCCGGCCAGACGATCCGCAACACGTCAATCAACGATGCGTCACCCAGACCAAAATGCACGGGCAGGTCGCTCTGATTAAACGTCCCCGCGTTTGTATTTGCTTCCCGCCGAAGTGTGCGCTCCTGGGCGGTGCCCTCGTTGATCGTCGCGTAAAGCGACGCCCCGATGGCGGTGGTGTTGTCGCTGGTCCCTTCCAACTCGACATACAACCAGTGATTCCCGTTGGTCGAAGCGTTACTCATAAAAGCACGTTCGTCGGTGCCACTGTCCGTGGTCGCGATCAGGTCCTGGTCCCCGTCGCGATCGATGTCCGCCCAGGGGCTGTCGTAGGAGCCGCGGTTGATTTCGTGTAGCCCCTCCGCGACGGTCACGTCGGTAAACTCCCAGTTGCCATCGTTGCGGTAGAGCTTGCGTGCCTGATTCTTGCCGACGTTGATTTTGTGGTCGTGGAAGAAGAGGTCCAGGTCCCCGTCGTTGTCGTAGTCGACAGCTTTAGCACCGTTCAGGTCGCCGCTGTTATCGCTGAGCAGGGCGTGGCCGGTGATCGTGTCGACGTCGGTGAACTGGTTGCCGCCGTCGTTGCGGTAGATCTTGCTGGCAACGCCGTCAGCCCCGGTGACGTAGAGGTCCAGGTCGCCGTCGTCGTCGAAGTCCAGGAACTCCGAACCGTAGGTATTGGTGAAGTTCTGCGTGCCGTTGGTGTCGGCGATGTCGATGAAGCTGAGGACGCCGGTCTGCGCGAATTGGTTTTCGTAGAAGTTGTTTCGGATGGTGCCCGAGCCGTGACAGGTCGAGATGTAGATATCCAGGTCACCGTCGCCATCGGTATCCCCGAGCGCCATGCCGTAGGCCTTAGACCCAAAGTCCTCCTGGAACCCCACAGCCGCGCCGACCGGAGTGAACGACCCGGCGGGGCCTTGGATATAGATCTCGTGCTTCTCGGGACCCTCCATGCCAAAGATGAGGTCCAGATCGTTATCCCCATCGACATCCCCCCAGGCGATGTTCTGATGGAACCCCGGATCGTTCAGGCCTGTCGAGGTGCTCTCATTCGAAAACCCCAGCGCCCCGTTGTTCCGCAGCACGTCGCCACTGGTCCCGATGTTGGACTGGCCGACGAAGACGTCGACGTTGCCGTCGCCGTTGTAGTCACCCCAGGCGGCGCTCCATGACGGGCCCAGCCCCGAAGGCAGATCGCCGGAGATGTCGGTGTAGGTCATCGTGCCCGTGCCGATGAGGTTGTTGCGGTAAAGTTTCTGTGAGCCGGACGCCCCCTGGAACATCATGTCCAGGTCGCCGTCGTTGTCGATATCAGCAAACGAGGCACTGCGGGAGTTGAGGTTCAGGCCGCCGAGCACGGTCGCGCCCTGATCGGTAAAGGTCTGTCCGAGGGACTGGCTCGTAGCCATGAACGTGACAGCACACATAGGGACAAACAGACGGGCGAGGCGGACAGCAGGTTTCATAATGATCTCCCGAAGAATAAATGCACCCGGTGCGATGCGGCAACGCCTCCACAGACAGACTCCCGCCCTGTTAGAAACGCAGGCAAAATCAGGCCGCATTATTCTAACAATAACTGCCGCAGGATTAAACAACTTTGGGGAATCTGACGCGATTATCCCCGTTACGACACCCGGGCAGCGTTTGGAGGCAGGCAACGACCGGAGATGCCGCCCCCGCAAGTTGCCTCACCGTCTGCCCTGAACCTGGTTGTAGCGGAAGCACCCGACTTCATGGTCATTAACCATCCCCACCGCCTGCATCAGAGCGTAGCAGATCGTGGATCCGACAAACTTGAAGCCACGTTTCTTGAGGTCTTTGCTCATCGCGTCGGACTCGGGCGACGTGGCGGGGATGTCTTTGAGGGATTTGAACGTGTTGACGATCGGCTTGCCGCCGACGAACTGCCAGAGATAGGCATCGAAGCTGCCGTACTCTTCGCGGACTTTTAAGAACGCTTTGGCGTTGCCGATCGAGGCCGCGACTTTCAGGCGGTTACGAACGATCCCCGGGTCGGCCAGCAGCTTGTCGACCTTCCGCTGGGTATACCGGGCGATCTTCTCAGCATCGAAGTTGTCATACACCTTGCGGTAATGGTCGCGCTTCTTGAGGATCGTGTCCCAACTCAGCCCGGCCTGCGCCCCCTCAAGGATCAGAAACTCAAACAACAGCTGGTCGTCATGCACCGGGACACCCCACTCTGTGTCATGGTAGTCGTGCTGATGCTCTTTGGAGGCCCACTCGCATCGGCGGAATGGTTTTGCTTTGGCCATGCGTTACATGCTAGCGGACAGCGTTGAGAAACTTAAGCACCGCCTTGCCGCGATCGCTGGCCTCGTGCTGCTGTGCCGGCCCTGGCTGACGCTTGTGGATCAGCCCCGCGCGGTGCAGTCGCCGGACGTGGTCTGCCGTGGTCTGATAGTTGCTGCGGACACGCCGGCTGATTTCGGATACCGAAACGCCTGGCTCCTGCACCAGCAGCCGCATGATGGCGATACGCTTGTGATTGGAAAACCCGCGAACGACCTGCTCCAACTGTCTGTCCGATTTCATAAGCGCCCTTTCAATCTGCAAGAATCAATCCCGGCATCAAACCCAAAAACAAACCCACCGACCTCACCGCCTAAGCCCCCTCGCGCACCGGCCCCCTCGCGCACCGGCCCCCTCGCTCAGATCGCAGCGACACTATAAAGGGATTTCTAGAAAAGCCATAATGATAAATCTGTCTTAATAATGCCGGGGCTGTGCCTTCGCGGTGCTATCAGGGCGGTGTGGGTGCTAACTCATCCTGATTGTGTTGTGGGTTAGGGGGTGGTGTGAGGGGTGGGCTTTGTCAGGGCCGCGGTGGATGGGTATCCTGCCGCGACTATGAGCATACTAGTTGATAAGAATACCAAGCTGATCTGCCAGGGCATCACCGGTTCCGCCGGGGCCTTTCACACCAAGGGCTGCCTGGACTACGGCACCCAGGTCGTCGGCGGGGTGACCCCCGGCAAAGGCGGTCAGAAAGACGACAACGGGCTGCCGATCTTCAATACCGTGCAGGAGGCGGTGGTCGCGACGGGGGCCAACGCGACGATGATCTTCGTCCCGCCGCCCTTCGCTGCGGACGCGATCCTAGAGGCTGCGGACGCGGGGATCGCCATGATCGTCTGCATCACCGAGGGCGTGCCGGTCCAGGACATGATGAAGGTCAAGAAGACGCTGGCTCAGACGAAATACGCAGGGCTCCGCCTGATCGGACCGAACTGCCCGGGCATCATCACTCCCGGGAAACCCGGCGAGGGCTGCAAGATCGGCATCATGCCCGGCTACATCCACGTCCCCGCGGGCGAAGGCAAGAGCGGCAAGAACGTCGGCATCATCAGCCGATCCGGCACCCTGACCTACGAAGCGGTTTGGCAGGCGGCGAACCACGGGCTGGGGCAGACCACCTGCATCGGCATCGGCGGCGACCCGGTGCGCGGCATGGACTTCATCGACTGCCTGGAACTCTTTAACGCGGACGACGACACCGACGGCATCATCATGATCGGCGAGATCGGCGGCAGCGACGAGGAGAAGGCGGCGGCCTACATCAAAGCCAACGTCAAGAAGCCCGTCGCCAGCTTTATCGCAGGCCGAACCGCGCCTCCAGGCCGACGCATGGGCCACGCCGGGGCGATCATCTCCGGCGGTGAGGGCGGCGCGGATTCCAAGATCGCGGCGCTCAAGGACGCCGGCTGTCACATCGCCGAGTCCCCGGCCGACCTGGGCAGCACGATCGCCAAGGCGCTGAACGTCTGACTACCTCGCGATGCGGGGGCGATTTTTCCCGGAGGTACTGCGGTGGATATCCAGCACCCACAACCCTCGGATGAATCCACACACCTGCAGGCCCTGCTGAAAGACCGCGATTGCCCCTGCACACACTGCAGCTACAACCTCCGGGGCCTGTCCGGCGATACCTGCCCGGAGTGCGGCAAACCGGTTAATGTCTCGGCCATCCTCAACCGCGACAGCCGGATCGACCTCGCCTGGCTGGTGATGTTGCTGTCGTTTACCGCAGCGCTGCCCTGGAGCGTGCTGTTTGTCTGGCAGCGGCTGATCATCCGGGGAAAGATCCACTACGGCGACGATTGGAACCCAACACTAAGAAGCTACGGCCGCGGTTTGTTCGATCGGCCTCTGCCGGAAGCGGTGCAGATGTTCCTGTCGACCGCGTGGTGGCTGAGTGTGCCAGCGGTCATCGTCGGGCTCATCCTGCTTCGCAAGCGGATCAGCCGACTCCACCCCGCGCTGCGGTGGACGCTGGCCGGTGCGTGTGTGGTGATGCTGGTGCTGAGTTACCGGCGTTGGCAGTTCTGGTGGCAGGCCCTGGGGTTCAACGGCAACGCTTACCCCGACTGGCCCTGGTGGTATTTCAAGTAGGTGGGGACGGGGCGAGACGATCGACAGTCGCCCGTAATACAATCTTGTGGAGCCATGCGATGGCAACGCTAACGGGAGCGTCTGGGGTTTCGGCCGGGTGATCCGGATCGGGGGGAGCGGGTGTCGTCTTGGGGGCCCGAAGAGGGCTCGGTGTCCTGAGGTGCATCGTTTGTAGATTCTTCTGAGTCGGCCTCGGCGGGGGGCTGGTTGTGCTCTTCGTTGGCGAACTTGCCGAAGATCATCCGGCCGGCGGAGGTCTGGAGGGTGCTGGTAACGATGAGGTCAACGTGCTGGCCCATGTGGGATTTGCCGTACTCGACGACGACCATCGTGCCGTCGTCCAGGTAGCCCACGCCCTGGGTCGGGCCTTCGCCTTCCTTGACGAGCTTGACGTGCAGGTGCTCGCCGGGCAGCACGACCGGGCGGAGCGCTTTAGCCAGGTCGTTGAGGTTGATGACGTCCACACCGCGGAGGGTGGCGACCTTGTTGAGGTTGTAGTCGTTGGTCATGATGCGTCCGCGGTTCAATAATGCCAAAGAGATCAGCTTCTGATCCACGCCGGTGCCCTCGACTTCGGTGGTATCGATGACGACCTCGACGATCTGGTTGTCCTGGATCTTCTGGAGCATGTCCAGGCCCCGGCGGCCGCGAGCGCGTTTGAGCTTGTCCGATGAGTCGGCGATCGCCTGCAACTCATTGAGGACAAACCGGGGGACCAGCAGCGTGCCCTGCATGACCTGGGTGTGGATGATGTCCAGGACCCGGCCGTCGACGATGATGGAGGTGTCCAGGAGGATCGGCCGGCTGCCGCGCATCTCCTTGGCGAACTCGACGTAAGGGATGACGAAGCGGAAGTCGTCCTTGGTCTGCAGGACCAGGGAGATGCCGATGTAGCAGGTGATCAGGCCGATGATGACCTTGACCCCACGCAGGAGGTTGAGGAATGCGGCCCTGGGCACTTCGTCTTCGGGTGCGGTGAGGACGCCGATGAGATCGACGACGAATGAGAGGGCGTAGGCCGCCAGAAGCCCGGCGATCAGCCCAAGAAATACGCCGGAGATGGCAGAGAGTTTTTTGTGTGTGGTGGCGGCGTCGACGGCGATGATGATGGCGGAGATGCCGACCGTGATGCCCAGCAGCAGGACGAACTGGGGGTAGTCAACGTTGGCCCCCCATTGATTGGAAAGCAGGTAAAGCGACGTGACAGCCGTCGCAAGCAGGATGAATGCGCCTCGGAGGATGTAGAGAATCATGATGTCGGTCCTTTGTATAGATAGGCCACCCCGGGGAATGTATGCCTAAAGGATACGCGCAAACCCTGATTAAGCCAAGAGATTTGCCCCCGGCAGAGGTGGTGGTTATGTTCACCGATTCGTAGACGGTTTGACGGCCTGATAGCCGGTGAGACGTCGCGGAGACAGACGGCCGGGCCCGGTGCACGGGCAGGCTTGTGAACCGGGTCAGGCCTTGATCGGAGCAGCCCTAAGCGACGTTTGCCCGGTGCCGTCGGTGTCCTGGCCGTCTGTCCCCGCGATGTAGAAAATGCGTGAAACAGCCCTTCCCCGCAGCCGACGTACCGACCACCCGGTGACCGAATCGGCCAAGGGGCCGCGCGTGGATGCCCCCCGGTCGGGGATCGCCGTGACCGGGCTTCAGATGCTGGTCGTCCTGGGCCTTTCGCTGGTCATCCTGTCGAGCTTTATCAGCCCGACGCCTCAGTTCGACGAGTTTTATCACGTGCTGGCGGCTCAGTCGCTGCTTTCCGACGGGACACTCAAGATCAACGAGGGCGGGGCGGATTACACCCGGGCCCGGGCTTATACCTACGCCGTGGCCGCCTGCTACTGGGCGTTAGGGGAGAGCTGGGCGTCGGCTCGGCTGCCGTCGCTGATCTGCGGCGCATTGCTGGTGACGGCCTGCTTCGGGTGGCTGCAGCGTGTAGCAACCACGCGGGCCGCCTGGATCGGGGCATTCCTGATGATGCTGTCGCCCGGGATCATCGGGTATTCGTCGATGGTCCGGTTTTATATCCCCCACGCGCTGTTCGTCTGGCTGTCCGCAGTCTGTGCCTATGTGTTTGTGACCGGGAAGCTCAGTGTCAAGAGCCGTTTGGCGGTGGTGGTGTTGGGCATGGGCTGTGCCGCGATGGCGACCCACCTGCAGGTGACCACGTCGATCGCGGCGTTGATTGTCACGGTCTGGGCGGGGATGGTGTTTGCCGTCTGGCTGGTCCGGTGTGATCGGCAGCAATTCAAGTGGGCCATGCTCTGGATGCTGCTGGTCCTGGTGATCGCGGTCCCGGCCTTCTGGTTTGGGTTGCAGGCATCGGGATACGGGGCGCACCTGATCGAGAAGTTTCAGACGCCTCGGCTGTGGTCGTTGACGACCCGCAGCGACTACCGTTATTTCCACCGCTACTTTGCCGAAACATACCCGATGCTGTCGGCCGGGTTTGCTTTCGCCGCGATCGTGGCGTTGGCCAGACGTCCCGGGCCGGCGTGGTTCTGCCTGGTTTTTTTCGGGCTGGCGTTTGTGATCCATTCCTGCCTGCCGTTCAAGGCGCCGCGATACCTGGTGTATGCCTGGCCCTTCTTCTTCCTGGTCTGGGCGATCGCGTTGGACGGGCTGCTGGCCTGGCTGGTCAGCCAGGGTCGGGTGGCGGTGGGGCACGTGTTCGGCGAGTCGTTCGCGGCGGGGAAAACCGTGGGCGTCGGGGTGGGCTTTGTGGTCTTGGTCGGTTTCCTGGGGGCGGGCTGGATCACGCCGGAATACAAGCTAGCGCGGAAGATGCTGACCGGGGAGTCGCTTGGCGCGTTTCAGCGGTCCAACTGGGCGAGCGTGCAGGCCAAGCTCAAGCCGATCGTGGAGCAGACGGGGTTCGTGATGACCTCGTCTCCGCCCAGAGCGCTCTATTACCTGGGCCGCCACGACATCGCGGTGAGCGTGACGCAGGCCGCGGGGCGGGACGAGTTTGAGCACGACCGGATCACGGGTCGGCCCGTGGTGACGACGCCCGAATCCATCCAGCGGGTGATGGACGAACACCCAAGCGGCCTGATCGTCATGGACCGCTACCACTTCGGGGCGAGGTATTATGTGCCCTCGGAAACGGCTGAGTTTATCCAGACCCATACCCAGCCGATAGAGATTGATGAGTCTACGAGGATCATGGTCTACACGTGGGGGCTGGACGATCCGCTATTATCAGACCGCTGACTGAATATGTTCGGCGTGCCCTGTTCCTGGAGTCTTGATGTCGGATGAGACCAAGCTATTTGTCTGTTACATCCCGGGGCTGGACCGTCGTCGTGTCAACGAGCAGGTGACGCCATACATCCACGGCCTGCTGGACGATCACCCTTCCTGCCGACTCAAGACCATCCCCAGCACGGAGCTGACGCCGACCCTGCTGACCGGTGTCGGGCCGGACAAGAACAAGATCTGGCAGGTCAGCCTGAAGGACGCGGCCCCACTTTCGCCGATCGGCAAACTCCTTGACATGCTGCCCGAGGTGGTCAGCACCACGGCTCAGTGCGTCATGCACCTGATCGACAAGACCAACGACCTGTCGGCGGTCCCATGGTGGCGTCGTCGGCAATTCAATCTCCATCGGATGAAGTACACCCGGCGCGAGACCGACCCCAACTGTCTTGACGAGATCGGGGGGTACAGTTCCATACTCAAGGAGCTGGGGCAGGACGACGCCGGCTACGTCTTCTGCAAACGTTTTGCGGATATGGAGCACGGCCTGACCGTGTTCCCGCGCGAAGGCAAACGCCTGGACTTTGTGGAGTTCTACGGGTTCGATCTTTACTCGCACTGGCACCTGGACCAGATGGATAAGATCCACGAGAAGATGGGTTACGTGGATAGCTTTGTGAAGCGGCTGCACCAGCGGTGCCAGGACGCTGGGGTCACGTTGTTGCTGCTGATCGACCACGGGCAGGAACCGATCAAGGCATCGATCAACATCAAGAAGATACTCAAGGTTTCCGGCGTGCCCCGTGATGAGTACGTCTTTTTCTGCGAGGTCTCGGCGGTGCGGCTCTGGTTCAAGACCGACCGGGCACGCAATACGATCACGAAGCTGCTTGAAGGCTTGGAGAACACCACGGTCAAAGACTACAAGCAGATGCACGAGGTCGGCATCTGCTTTGACGACCCAACCTTCGGCGAGCTCTACTGCTTCGCCAACCACGGCCACACGTTCTTCCCCCACGATTTCTACAACCCGATCGCGAATCTCTATCTGGGGATCACCGACAAACTGCTGCGCCCCCGGCTGTTTAATGCCCGGCATCGCGGGAACCACGGCCACCTGCCGGACCACCCGGCGGAGGAAGGGTTTCTGGTTCTCGGAGAGAAGGGGTTTGATGTCGCCGGTGATACAATGCACCTGACCGACTTCGCACCGACGGTGATGTCGCTGCTGAATAAGAAGCCGGCGGATCACATGACCGGCACGCCGATCTTCACGCCGAGTTCACCCGCTCAACAGAAGGCGAGTTAAACGCCGACCTCACCATGCCTGACCAGCCGACAGACCGTGACGCCGGACCGGCGAAACAGAACAAGCGTTGGCTGCGGTGGCTTCGTGCCTGTTTTGGCGTCGTGATTCTTATTGTCTTGTGCGTCATCGTCCCGGTGCGGGATATCTGGTTGGCGGTGACGCAGACGTATTGGCCTTTCGTGCTGGCGGCGGCGTGTACGACGATGCTCATGCAGTGGGCCGTGGCGGATCGGCTGCGTCGGCTCTGCGAGGCTCACGGGCACCATTGGTCCACAACCGACATCTTCCAGATCAACCTGTCCACCCGGTTCTATGGCTTTTTGCCCGGCGGGAACTTCACCGGGATCGCCATCCGTTTCTACCGGCTCACCGGCGATCACAAACACTACCTGGGCACCGCGGTGGCGTTGTTCTACGACCGGGTCGTGGCGACGGTCACGATGTGCGCGGTGGGGGCGGTGTTCTGGCTGATCGAAAGGCCAAGCGGGTCCTGGCAGGCGATGGCCGCGATTGTGATCGCGATGCTGGTGATGGGGCTGGCGCTGGTGGTGTTGTTTGGGCAGAGGCCCGGGCCGGTTGTCATCCGCATACGGCAGATGGTCAGTGGTTTTATGGGGGTCCGGCTAAGGACACTGCGCGACGCCGTGCGTGAATCCCGCACGCTTACGACCCGGCAGGTCGTGACCGTTTACGGGCTCTCGGTCATCGCGCACCTGATGGGGGTGGTCGGTTACTACCTGCTCAGCGAATCGCTGGGCCTGGGGCTGTCATTCACAACCCTGGGCTGGGTACGCACGGCGATGATCCTCGCGACGATGATCCCGGTCAGTGTGCTGGGGCTGGGGCTGCGCGAGGGCGCGGCGTTGATGCTGCTGACCGCCTACCCGGGGGTGGCGGACAGTGATGCCATGGCCTTCGCCTTCATGGTCTTCATCGTCACCACGCTCCTGGGCGGTCTGGTGGGGGGGCTGATCGAGGCCCGACGGATGATCAGTGCCCATCCTCGATAGTCTCAGCCGCTTTTGCTACCGCCACACTCCTATGGTCCGTGGATCATCTTCGCCTTGCGTTGCTTATCGCCTGCACCGGCCTGGTAATCTGGGGGGTTTTCGCTTTGCCGGGTTTTCTATCGTTTTACGCTCCAAGCCTGTTTTATATTGACATTTTGCTCTTTTCGGGGGCATAATAGGGATGTCTACATATTCATCCTGGGGCCTGCCACTTTATCGGGGTGATCCCTGACCCGGCCCGCTTCCAGGCCGGGCCGAATGTGTTTACATGCCTGAGCGTATTCATCGTCAGGCAATGACTGTTTAAAAGGGGAATGTCTATTTGGGGCTCGTGTCCGCAGCTCCGCAGATAACATTCTTGATTGATCGATCAGGTGCGTGCTTGGTTTAGGCGTTTGGCAACAACGTGATAACACGCCGGTCCTCCCCCGGCTTCTCCCTTGGCTTAGAGGTATGTGATGACTGGTAAGAATAACGCAGGGCAAGACACACGCTTCAACAACATGAGCGCTTGCGACGTCGGGCTCCAGGAACTCGAAGCGCGGCTCCTGCTCAGCGGCTCCGGGCTGGTCCCGTATGACCATGCGGGCATGATCGACAACCACGACGCACACGATGAACACAGCACGATCCACGGGATCGAAAACCCCGAAGACGACCACGGCGACGACGCGATCAACGCCACCTTTGTCCAGACCGATACCACGATCATCGGCGACATCGAGGTGGCGATCGACCAGGACTGGTTCAAGTTCACCGGCCAGGCCGGGATCACCTACACATTCGAGACCGAACTGCTCGGGCTCACTGATACCTCACTGACACTCTACGACTCCGACGGCGTCACGCCGATCGCCTTCGACGACGACAGCGGCCCGGGCCTGGCGTCCGTCCTGAGCTGGACCGCCTCGACCCAGGGCGAGTACTACATCGTCGTGCGAGGCTTCGATGTCCTCACCGGGGCCTACAGCATCAGCATGTCCGACACGGCCATCCCGACCGGCGAGATCCGCGGAACCAAGTGGGACGACATCAACCAGGACGGCATCCGTGACCTGGACGAGCCCGGACTCGAGGGCTGGGTCATCTTTATCGACGAGAACCGCAACCGCCGTCGTGAGCCGGACGAAAAGTTTGTCATCACCGACGAGAACGGTGACTACGTCTTCGAGAACATGCGCCCCGGCACCTACACCATCGCCGAACGCCCCAAGCCCGGTTGGGAGCAGACCGCACCGGGTGAAGACGCAACCGCCACGAGCAGCCCGCTTCCTGATAATGTCGTTGTCACGAGCGACGAGCCCTCCGACGGATTCGTCACGCCCGGCGAGAAGTGGGATCAGCCGGGGGGCCTGGGGTCCACCGTGACCATCACCTACAGCTACAGCAACCTGCTGGACGGTAACCTCCCCGGCGGGCTGGAGCCGGCCGAGATTCAGCAGGCCATCGAAGAAGCGCTGAACCTCTGGGCGAGTTTTGCCCCGCTGAAGTTCGTGTATATGGAAGATAGCGGGCCGATGCCCGACGACGACGACACGTCCTATTCACCCACGGACCACCCGGACATCCGCTTCGGCCACCACGCGATCGACGGTGAATCAGGCGTACTCGCGCACGCTTACTACCCGTTTGGGACCGGCCTGTCCGGCGATGTCCACTTCGATAACGGTGACGCCTGGTCCATCGGGCCCGGTGGCAATTCGTTCGACCTGATCGAGGTGGCGGTTCACGAGATCGGCCACTCGCTGGGCATCCACCACGAGCCCCAGCCGCCGGCCGGCAACGATGCGATTATGAACCCGTTCTACGGCGAACGGTACAACGGCTTTGGAACGTCGTTCCTCCTAGATGACGACGTCGCCGCGGTCCAGAACCTCTACGGCGAAGTCCAATCGCTCCTGGGCGTCTGGACCGTCACCATCGTCAACCCCGGCGAGTTCGTTGAAGACATCGACTTCGGCAGCTTCCTCAACGACGACTTCGGCAGCGATGCGGAAAACTCTGAGCCCGTTGACTCCCCAAGCTTCATCCAGGGCAACATCGAGAGCTACGGTGACATCGACTGGTTCAGCTTCGAGGCCGAGGTCGGCCAGAGCTTTTCCTTCGAGACACTGCTTGGGGACGGCGACATTGAAGACACCATCATCCGCCTGCTTGACCAGGACGGCAACGTCCTGCTGGGCACGGACGATGACGGCGGTGTTAAGCTCGCTTCCAAGCTCCCGTGGATCGCTCCGGCGGCCGGGACGTACTACATCGAAGTCAGCGGCTACAACGCCAACGTCGGCACCTACACCCTGCGTATCGCGGCGGCGCCTCCCGGCGACCTGGACGTGGATGGCTTCGTCGGCGTGAACGACCTGCAGATCATCCTGGCCCACTGGAATCAGAACGTCCCCGTCGGCAATGTCCTCATGGGCGACCCTTCATTCGACGGCTTTGTCGGCATCGACGACCTGAACCTGGTCCTTGGCAACTGGAACGCCGGCAACCAGAACGCCGCCGCGAACCAGCAGGCCGCTTCCACCCAGGAAGAAACCGCGACGGTGTCACAGACTTCAGCGAGCACAGAGGCTCAGCAGGCAGATCAGCAAGCCCAGACGCAGACGGCTCAGGCCGTCGTCGCCACCGGGCAGCAGACCCAGCGTGCCCAAACCGCCCAGCGGCAACGCGTGCGGCAGGCGGACCGGCCTTCCCAGCAGGTCGACCAGACCCGCAATGCCATCGCAGCCTGGTCAAGGCAGCCCGTGCAGCAGGCCGCGAGCACACCGTTTGTTTCCCCTGTCAACATGACGGATTCGGACGAATCCGAAGGGCTGCTGGGGCTTTGGAGCCGCGACGAAGACGCCTGATCCAACCTCTCATTGCCATAACGAAGGCCCGTCCTCGGTTATCCGGGGCCGGGCTTTTTTATGCACGCCTATCTCACGCTGACTGGGCCGTTTAGGCCCGGCCCCGGACCCCAGCCGCCGGGCTTGGCTTACCCCCCCTCGGGGCGTTACAATGCACAGCCGATCTTAATTGATGATTAAAGCAGTCCGGGCCCTGTCCGCTGGGCCTATACGAAGGAGTTCCGCATGAGCCTGCGCCACGACCAGGGAATCGCATCACACAGCCGTAACGCACAAGACACCCGCGTCAGTGACGCCCCCGTCTTCGAGACACTCGAAGACCGCGTTCTGCTCTCCGCAGTCCTCGTGGGCAACCTCCTGACCATCACAGGCACCGCGCAGGCCGACGACATCATGGTCCTCGACGGCGACGCCAAGGGCGATGTCCTGCTCTACGGTGTACCGGGCGAAGCCGACGGCAGACGGTTCAGCAACGTCAACAACATCACCATCAACGCCCTGGGTGGCAATGACTCGGTCTTCATCGGCAGCAACGTCCTTGACCTGCCCGGGCTTCCGATCAACGTCCTGATTAACGGCGGCGGGGGCAACGACAATCTCACCGGCGGCGAAGGCGACGACACGCTCAACGGCGGCGCGGGCAACGACGGCCTGACCGGCGGCGACGGCGACGACACCATTAACGGCGGCGACGGCGAGGATGAGATCGACGGCGGCAACAACGACGACACCATCGACGGCGGCGACGGCAACGATGATATCCGCGGCGGCGGCGGCATCGACAACATCACCGGCGGCTACGGCAACGACGTGATCATCGGCGGCGGCGCGGCCGACACCATCAACGGGGGCAACGGCAACGATGACATCCGCGGCAACGCCGGCAACGATACGCTTATCGGCGGCGCAGGACACGACCAGATCCGTGGCGGCGGCGGTGATGACACCCTCAACGGCGGCGGCGGCAACGACCTGATCATCGGCAACGATGGCGATGACGTCGTCATCGGTGCGGCCGGACGTGACATCATCCGCACACACGCGGGTAACGACATCGTACGTGGCGGCGGCGGCAACGACATCATCGACGGCGGGGACGGCGACAACGACCTCCGCGGCAACGCCGGCAGCGACGTCATCAACGCCGGCACCGGTAACGACAACATCCTCGGGGCCGGTGGCAACGACACCATCAATGCCGGCGCTGGCGACGACCTCATCCAGGGCGGCACCGGGAGTGACCTGATCTACGGCGGCGCGGGCCTGGACCGTATCTTCGGCAACGGTGGCAACGACACCATCTTCGGCGGGGACAACCGCGACCGCATCTTCGGCGGCACCGGCAACGACTTCCTGCACGGCGGCGATGCACAGGACGCCATCTTCGGCGAGGCCGGCAACGATATCCTCCAGGGCGGACCCGACCGCAACAACGTCATGAACGGCGGCTCCGGCGTCGACGACATCTTCGAGGACTTCCGGTTTATCCGCCAGGACTAACCCTGCCCCAAGCGATTAAAACTTGCGATTTTCTCACCGACCCGCGACGCCAACGCTTCGCGGGTCGGCTATCATTCACCCACAACACCAACGGCCTTAGCCACGCATCCCGAGTTATTGCCTGAAAGCTGCCCCCGATATGCCCCTTGATACGATCCGCATCCGTGGTGCCCGAGAGCACAACCTCAAAGGCATCGACGTCGACATCCCGCACAATCAGCTCGTGATCGTCACCGGGCTTTCCGGTTCAGGCAAGAGCTCGCTGGCGTTCGACACGATCTATGCCGAGGGGCAGCGCAAGTACATCGAGTCGCTTTCCGCCTACGCCCGGCAGTTCCTCGACCAGTTGCAGAAGCCCGAGATCGAGTCCATCGAGGGGCTGCCCCCGACGATCGCGATCGAGCAGCGCAGCGCCTCGCACAACCCCCGCTCGACGGTCGCCACCACCACGGAGATCTACGACTACCTCCGCCTGCTTTACGCCCGCGCCGGGCAGCCCCGCTGCTGGCACAAAGACGATAAGGGCAAGCCCTGTGGCCAGCCGATCACTAGCCAGAACGCCACGCAGATCATCGAGCAGGTCTTCGAGCTGCCCGAGCGCACGAAGCTGATGATCCTGGCCCCCGTCATCCGCGGCAAGAAAGGCAACCACAAAGACATCTTCGAGGGCTTGGTCAAGCAGGGCTTCATCCGGGCCCGCGTCGACGGCGAGGTGATGGACCTCCGCGAGATCACCGCCAGCAAGGCAGGCACGCCGTTCACGACCAAGACCGCCCGTTACCAGGCCCACACGATCGAGGCGGTGATCGATCGTGTCGTGGTCAAGCACGAAGATGAGAAGGACGGCGAGCCCAGCGGTGTCCGTTCCCGCATCGCTGACTCCGTCGAGTTGAGCCTGAAGCTCGCCGAGGGGTTGGTCGTCATCAGTGCCGCGGACGAGAAGGTCAAGGACCAGTGGAACGACACGCTCTACAGCGAGAAGTACGCCTGCACCCTGCACCCGGAGTGCAGCCTGGAAGGCCTGGAGCCCCGTCTGTTCTCGTTCAACTCCCCTTACGGCGCGTGCCCCGCGTGCGGGGGGCTCGGGAATATCCTGGAGTTTGACGCGGACCTGATCGTGCCGGACACCTCGGTCAGCCTGTCCGAGGGCGCGATCCAGGCCTGGCGCAAGCACGGCAAGCGGATGAACATCTACTACGCCCGCATGATCCGTCAGTTCTGCAAGAACTTCGGTGTCAGCGCCGAAACGCCTTACAAGAAGCTGTCCAAGCCGATCCAGCGTGTCCTGATGCACGGGACGAACGACCGTGATGAGAAGAAGTACGACGCACACTTCGAGGGCGTCATCCCCAACCTCCAGCGACGCTGGGACAACACCGACAGCGAATACGTCAAGGCCCGCCTGCACGGCTATCTTTCCGAAGCCCCCTGCGAGGCCTGCGACCGCGCCCGTCTGCGGACCGAAGCCCTGCACGTCTTCCTCGAAGCCGACGGAGCGATCGCGGGGAAAGAAGTGGGGCGGAAACTCGCTGAATTCAAGTCTCCCGGCAGCAAAAGCGCCAAAGCACGCCTCTTCCCCATCGACCGCGTCACCGGCATGACCATCGAGCAGGCCGCCGTCTTCTTCGACAAGCTCAAGCTCGGCAAAGAGCAGACGCAGATCGCTGCACCGATCCTCAAGGAGGTCCGCGCCCGACTGGGGTTCATGCTCAGCGTCGGCCTGGGATACCTGAACCTCGACCGGGCCACCGGCACGCTCTCCGGCGGAGAAGGCCAACGCATTAGATTGGCGACGCAGGTCGGCTCCGGGCTGGTCGGCTGCTGCTACGTCCTGGATGAGCCTACCATCGGCCTGCACCAGCGCGACAATGACCGCCTCATCGCGACGCTCCGACACCTGACCGAGATCGGCAACACCGTCATCGTCGTCGAGCACGACGAAGACACCATCCTCGCAGGCGATTACCTGATCGACATCGGCCCCGGCCCGGGCAGGCACGGCGGGCAGGTCGTCGCGCAGGGGCCGACCAAAAAAGTCATCAAGGCCGGGAAAACGATGACCGCCAAGTACCTCAACGGCAAGCTCGCCATCCAAGTCCCCGAGCAACGGCGGGCGCTTGAGCACAAGAAGTCGCTGGCCGTGAAAGGCGCACGCGAAAACAACCTGAAAGACGTGGACGTGACCGTCCCCTTAGGCGGGATCGTCGTCGTCACCGGCGTCTCCGGCTCAGGCAAAAGCACGCTGGTAAATCAAGTCTTGCTCCGCGCCGCCAAGCGAGAGCTGCTGGGGTCACGTGACAAGCCCGGGGCGCACGACAAACTCACCGGCGTCGATCACATCGACCGGATCATCGAGGTCGATCAATCGCCGATCGGCCGAACCCCGCGATCCAACCCCGCGACGTACACCGGCGCGTTCGACGCCATCCGCAGCCTGTTCACCAAGACCAAGGAAGCCAA
>CBDUNP010000022.1:0-16682 GCA_965368605.1 uncultured bacterium
TGGGCCAGCGAGCAACTGATCCGAGAACTCTTCGACGCCTACGGGCTGGCCTACCAAGCCATCCTCGCCATCGCCGACGCCGAGCCGAACTTGCGTGAGCAGGTGTCCGATAACCGAAAAACCATCCTCGCCCAGCTCGCCTACGCCGCCCGGCATGAGATGGCGATGACGCTGGGGGATGTTTTGTTCCACCGGACCGATGCCGGGTTCCTGGGATACCCCGGCGAGACGTTCATCCAACGCGCCGCGGACCTTCTAGCCAAGGAACTGAGCTGGGACGTCCCACGCACTGAAAGTGAAATCAAATCTGTGCAACGCGCCTACCAGCAACGCGGCCTGGGCATTACCCAAATTGCCTAGATTACCAATCTTGCATTTTTATTAAAACTAAGCCGATTCAGCAAGAACACACCCTTCAGCCCCCACAGACGGCCTGGAAATGCTGCAAACACAGTTCTAATATCAAATTCCCTTTACCCACCTATAAACGTGGTTTACAATTAGTATGATGGCCGATACTCAGGCTGCTCTCCAAGGCGGCTTGGCTGTATCTGGGTGACAAACGAGTTCATTTTCTGGTGGCGGGCGTGGACGAGTGGACCACGCCCTGTCTGGCAGGTTATCGATCAAATCCTCCTGGAGGGGTTACTGGATATGGGTTTACGTATTGAGAGCTTCACTACCACCGGCAGGTCTGCGGCCGCGCTGATCGCTGCGCTGCTGGCCGGCACCTGCGCCGCCCCCGCTCAGGCCGCGGTCAACCACATCCTGCCCCTGGGTGACTCGATCACCTTCGGCGTCGGCTCGACCGACGGCAACGGGTACCGCGGGCCGCTCCAGGCGCTGCTGCACGGCACAAACACCGAGTTCGATATGGTCGGCACGCTCCAGAACGGCACGGTCGATATCGACCCCGACCACTTCGGCATCTCAGGCATCAAGGCCCACGACTTCGGTGACCCCGACGACAGCCTCCGCGATCAGTTGGATATCCAGAACGTCTTCCCGACACTCGACGGCCTGGGCGTCGCTCCCAACACCATCCTGCTGCACATCGGGACCAACAGCTTCAACGGCCAGGGCGGCGGCGACCCCGCTGGCAACGAGCTGGACCGCCTGCTCCGCGCACTGACCACCACCAACCCGGGCAGCTCGCACTACATCGGGGCCGACGGCGATCACGACATCATCCTCGCCCGTGTCATGCCCAAGGCCGGCGACACCGTCGCGATCAACACCGACGGCGGTGTCTACTCCGCTCTCACCCAGCACCGCGCCCGCGTCAAGTCCAGCTTTGATTACAACTACGGCGGAGCCTCCAACACCAACTGGGCCAACGGCATCGAGACCGTCGCCACCAGCCGGACCCAGTATCTGGACCGTGTCTCGCTGGTCGACATGTTCCGCATCGACGTCGATTCATTAAACCTGCAACACCTGCTGGACGATTTCGGTGCGTCTCTGGGCATCACCACCGTCGCCGAGATGCGCGCCATCCTGAGCCCCGAAGACGACCTGCTGAACGGCAACAGCGCCGACTGGGTCGACTGGGTCCTGAACTACGACGAGGTGAATAACACCTTCGGTGCCGGCGCCGACGGCGTGAACCTCGACCTCTACGCGGTCGGCGATGTCATCCACCCGGGCGACCTGGGATTCGCGGTCATGGCACAGGTCTGGTTCAACGTCGGGCTCGACCTGATCCTCGGCGATATCGACGGCGACGGGTTCGTCGGGCTGACCGACATCAACTTCGTCCTGGCCAACTGGAACCAGAACGTCACCGCCGGCGACGAGACCCTCGGCGACCTGACCAATGACGGGTTCGTCGGCATCGACGACCTGAACATCATTCTGAGCAACTGGAACGCCGGCACGCCGCCCGCCCCGCCGGTGGCCTCAGCAATCGTCCCCGAACCTGCAAGTCTTGCGCTGGGCCTGGGCCTGTCACTGGGCCTGCTCCGCCGTGTCCGATAGCCTTGGAACAAGCCTATTCCGCCGGGGCTGAATAGCACGCGCAAATGTGCCGAATAAAAAATATTCGACGTATGGCGTAAAACGCCTCGGCACGCGTTACACTGGATAGAGACGATTAAGACATCGTTTACGAGAGATACTTATTAATTCAAGGCTTGGCCCGTATCGGACCTGCCTGTTGGGGATGAACCCTGTGATTCAAGGGGCTTCTACATCACAACCGCCCACCGCCGAGGCACCCCCGGCCAGCGATCTGGCCACCGAACCTGACCACAGCGGCCATAACCCCGACGCCCAGGCCCCCACCGCCGAACCATCCACCGATCACGCGTTCCCGCTACGCATCCTGATCGCCTGTGACAGCGCCTCGCTGCGCTTCGGCGGCGAGGCCGCGCTGCCGCTGCACTACTTCCGGTTCCTGCTTGGGCAGGGCATCGACGTCCACCTGGTCGTCCACGAGCGATGCCGGGCGGAGCTCACCGAGTTCTTCCCCGACGCCCAGGACCGTATCGACTACATCCAGGACACGTCCTTCGGCAAGTTCATCTGGCGTTGCCGGAAGAAAGTCCCCGGCCGGCTCGGGCACTTCACCTTCGGCCTGCTGCTGCGGATACTCACCCAGCTCAAGCAACGTCGATGTGTCCTGGACTCGATCAAAGAACACAAGATCGACCTGGTCCACCAACCGACCCCCGTCTCCCCGCGCGAGCCTTCCGCGCTGTTCCGCCTGGGTGTCCCGCTGGTGATTGGCCCGATGAACGGCGGGATGGACTACCCCGAGCCGTTCCGGCAGATGCAGACCAAGACCGTGGATTTCGGCATGTGGGGCGGGCGGCTGTTCTCCAACATGCTCAACCGGATCATCCCCGGCAAGCGGCAGGCGCAGACCCTGCTGGTCGCCAACCAGCGCACCAACCTCGCGCTGCCGTCCTGCCTGCGTGGCCAGGTGTATGAGCTGGTTGAGAACGGCGTGGACCTCTCGGTCTGGCAGAGCCCGACGCGCCCGGATGACGTGGACGACCCCGACCGACCGGCGCGTTTTGTCTACCTCGGCAGGCTGGTGGATTGGAAGGCTGTGAACTACCTGATCGAAGCGTTCCAGGGCGTCGTTAAACAGACGCCCGCCGTGCTCGAGATTATAGGCGACGGGGAAGACCGCGCCGCCCTGGAAGCGCAGGCGAAGGCGCTGGACCTGCCTGACGGTTGTGCGGTGCGATTCACCGGCTGGCTGACGCAAGACCAGTGCGCCGCCCGGCTGGCACACGCCGACGCCCTGGTGCTCTCAAGCCTGCTGGAATGCGGTGGCGCGGTGGTGCTTGAAGCCATGGCCATGGGGCTGCCGGCGGTTGCCACCCAATGGGGCGGGCCGGTGGATTACCTCGACGAGACGTGCGGCTTCCTGATCGAGCCAAGCTCCCGCCAGAACTTCATCCAGGGCCTGACCGATGCCATGGTCAAGCTCGCCAAATCCCCGCCCCTGCGTAAGCAGATGGGGCAGGCCGGCCGAGATAAGGTTTTGGAGCATTTCGACTGGGACACCAAGGGCAAGGTGATGCTAAGGATCTACAAGGACTCGCACCGCCGATTCCAAGCCGCCAGTAAGTCTAAAGCCTGATCCAAGCCCAATACCGGGCGAATCCTATTCATCCCACCCCCGCGACGGACCCGATGAATCAAAGCATGGCCAACGCGGATTCCGACAATCACACACCCCTGAGGCTCTTCTGGCTCGCCCTGATCGGGATCACCCTCCTGGCCGGCGGGATGCGTCTATTTAACCTCGCCGACTACAGCCTCTGGGAAGATGAGCTCTACACCGTCCGGTCCTCCGCCTTCCAAGGCGAATGGCAGATCGCCAAGCAGTTCGGCTATATCCCCTCGACGCTGGGCCTGTGGGCCACCGGGGCGGAGGTCAGCGAACTCACATGGGACAACGTCGCCCAGTGGCAGGCGTTGGGGGTGACCCCCTTCGGGGCACGCATCGGCCCCGGCATCGTCGGCATCCTGACCATCCCCCTGCTCGCGCTGGCCGGGCGTCGGCTCTTCGGCGACCGGACCACGCTGATCCTCGCGCTGATGCTGGCGGTCTCGCCCTGGCACCTGTTCTGGTCGCAGGCCGCGCGGTTCTACACATTGCAGTTCCTCTTCTACAACCTCGCGCTGATCTGGTACTTCAGGACAGCGATGGAACGCTCCAACCGCTTGGCCATCCTCGCCGGGCTCGCGATCATCATGGCCTACCTCTCTCAGCCGCCGGCGCTGTTGATCAGCCTCGTCCTCGCGGCCGACGTGGTCCTGTGCCTGGTCCGCAGGGAACCGATCAAGCTCAACGCCTTCGGCTGGGCCGCGGGCATCGTGGCGGTGCTGGTCTGCACGGGCATCCAGGTCTACGACATGAAATACGCCAGCGATAACTGGGGCGCCTGGGGCAGGCTCGAGGGGCACAAGTGGCACGTCATCGCCGCCAGCATGCTGCTGCGCAACGGGCCGTTGATTGTTCCGATCGCGGGGCTTAGCGCCTTGGCGCTGCTGCGTACGCACACAAGGCTCACCCTCTACCTGCTCGCCGGGTGCTCGCTGCCGGTGCTGGCGTTGATGGCGCTGACCTTCAAGCAGGACTTCTACGTCCACGAACGCTACGCCTTCATTGTGCACTACGCCTGGCTCGCCCTCGCGGCGATGGGCTTAGGGGCGCTGTGGGAAGCCGCCTTGAAACAAAGCCTGGGCACGTCGCTGGCGGCGGTGGCGACCGTGGCGGTCATCGCCTCGATGCTCTGGACCGACCTGACCTACTACACGCACGGCCACGGCAACCGCCGACGTTGGAACGAGGCCTTCGCCTACGTCGAACAACACCGCCAGCCCGGCCAGGACGTCGCGGTGCTCTCGTCCAAGACCACGCCGATCGCGCGTTACTATCTTCAGACCGATGACCTCGTGCCGTTCCACGAGTTCCCGACCTCGCCTGAAAAACTCCACGCGCTGCCGAACACGACCTGGCTTGTCCTCCCCGCCGTCTCGGCGACACGCGGGGAGCTATACCCCTGGATGAACGACATGGCAGACCTCAAGGCCTACTACGACCTGCGCCTGCTCCAGCCCTTCTCGTCCACCCGTGTCTACCTGCACACGCCTACCCCGACTCAAGACAACAACTAACAACACCCTGCGAAACCCACGTTCTTCCAACGTGTGTTCTGATTACGTTTTTACCATATGTCGATTCAAACCCAACCACCCCCGCGCATGCCCGCCGACGGCCCCACCACGAAGCTCGATCAGATCACCCTCCGCGGTGTGCATCTGCACGCCGTGACCGAAGCGCAGTGCGTGGATTATCTCATCAGTGAGCTGGATCATCAGCGCGGCGGCTGGGTCATCACGCCCAACCTCGATCACATGCGCCGCGCCGGGAGCGACCCGGAGTTCAAGCAGATGCTCGACGAGGCGGACGTGGTGGTCGCTGACGGCACGCCGTTGATCTGGGCGAGCAAGTTGCAGGGCACCCCCCTGCCCGAGCGCGTCGCCGGCTCGGCGCTGGTCTGGTCGCTCGCCGAGGCCGCCGCAATACACAACCGTTCACTCTACCTGCTCGGCGGTGACCCGGGCGCGGCGGATAAGGCTGCGGAGGTCCTGAAAAACCGTTATCCGGACCTGAAAATCGCGGGGACCGACTGCCCGCCGATGGGGTTTGATCAAGACCCCGACGCGATGCAGCAGGTCGTGCAAAAAGTGCTGGATACGCGCCCGGATATCGTATATGTTGGGTTAGGATCGCCTAAACAGGAAAGGCTGATCCGGCAGGTCCGTGTTAAACTGCCTCATGTCTGGTGGTTGGGAGTAGGGATCAGCCTGAGTTTTATTGCCGGCGACGTGAAGCGTGCGCCGCGGTGGGTCCAAAGAATCGGTCTGGAATGGTTGCACCGGCTCTTTCAAGAGCCCGGGCGCCTCGCCAAGCGGTACCTGGTGCATGGCCTGCCCTTCGCTGCCCGATTACTCCTAGGGGCCGTGATCAATCGACCCGCGAACAAATAACGATCAAGCCCGGTAGCGGGCACGCGACAAGGCGAGCTGATGTATCTGGATTCCGATAAGCACAAACACGACATCCCCAAGGGGCCGGCCATCAGTCACCGGCCCAACGGCGCGATCCAGAAGCTCGGCACCATCCGCGCCGTCGTCCTGCTCGCCGGCTCCGTGCGTGCCACCGCGCTACGCAAAGCCACCGACCGCTTCGTCATGGACCTGCCGGTCACCGCACAAAAAACCATCCTCGACTGCTGGCACGAACAGCTGGACGACCTGGCCTTCGCACTGGGGCTTGACCGCCTGCCGGCGCGCGTGATGATCGATCGCTCGTCCAACACCACGACCGATCGGCCTAACCAGGCGCGCGTCCAGATCGAGCAGGACCCCGATGAGTTCCGCGGGACCGGCGGCCTAGTCAGTGACGTCGCCAAGGAGTACGCCGACGACGAGTATTTCATCCTGGCCAACGCGGCCCAGCTGCTGCTGACCCCCCTGCCCCAGCTCGTCGAAGCCATGGCTGAGAAGCAGGCCGACGTCACCCTGCTCTGCGACAAGGACTACCGCCCCAGCGGCATCACCCTGATCCGCTGCGGCGCTCTACGAGACATCGCAGACGTCGGGTTCGTCGATCTCAACGAGCAGGCCCTGCCCGACATCGCGGAGAAACACGTCGTCAAGGCCTGCCGCTACGAGCAGCCGGCCAGCATGGCGATCCGCTCCCGGACCAACTACCTCGACGCCGTCCGCACCTACCACCAGCGATCCAACAAGCAGTGCCAACTCACCGGCCCGGCGAACGACGAAGACTGGCGGCCGACCTTCAGCATCATCGAACCCGGCGCGAAGGTGGACCCCTCAGCCGTCATCCACGACTCGGTTGTGCTCGCGGGCGGTCAGGTTCAGCCCAACGCCGTCCTCGTCCGGTCCGTCGTCGGCCCCAAGGGGCGTGTCAGCGCCGGCGAGTCCGCCGTTGACTGCATCGCCACCTCTCACAATAACAACGACGCCCTGGGCAAAGGCCTCCCCTGGGGCGCCTGACCCAACAACACGACGTCCAATAACCACACAAACCCAGTGAGTTCCCACATATAGGAACCCATAAGACGCCTTCTGAACAGCCCTGAACCCGCCTGAACCCACAGACGTATAACCAACCTGTACGCGATTGCATCTCCAATTGTGCCGATGCTGTTATGGTATACCCGCACGCCCATAACGCCCGCGGGTCCAAGTAGTGTCAACAGGCCTGATCCGCATACAATGGGGTGAACTACAACCTCAAAACATGCTTGTCCCAGCATCCCTGACGCACGGACAAACCCGTCAGGGGGCCGTGAAGTAACCGGCCCGGGAGACGAACGACGATGAACCAAGACAACTTCCAAAACCCTGCAGACACCTTCTTCCTGGATGATCAGCCGTCACAGAACCAGGGCTCGCACGCGCAGCAACTGCACGGCCTGCTGCGCGGCCGTTACCTCTGGGCCATCATCCTCGGCGTCATCCTTGCCGCACTTGGTGCTTCTGCCGGATACTTCAGCCAGGGCGACATCTACCAGAGCACCAGCCTCATCGCCGTCTCCCCGGTGACTCAGCGCGTCCTCTCCAGCGGCAGCGATGACTCCATCGCACGCCACTTCGACTCATGGGTCGATCGTCAGCTCGCCATCATCGAAGGCCCCAAGGTCCTTGAGCCGGCGATGAGCAGCGACGAGTGGCAGTCCGTCGCCTTTGGTGCCTACGCCACGAGCCCGGTCATGTTCCGCAGCGGCCTGAACGTCGCACGCAAACGCGGGCAGGAAGTGATCGCGATCTCCTACGAGGCCCCCGTCCCCGAGCTGGCCCAGGCCGGCGCAAACGCCGTCACGGACGCCTACAAGGTCGAGCTGGAACGCAGCGAACAGCTCCAAGACTCCCAACGTCTGCGCATCCTCGAAGACCGCAAGCTCGACCTCCAGAAGAAAATCGAGAAGCTGCAGAACGAGAAGCGCCAGCTCTCCACCGAACACAACGAACGCACCATCGGCGACGAACTGGACCGCATGACCATCGTGCGCGACAAGCTCGAAGCCGACCTCAACCATACCCGCCTCGAACTCAACGAGCTGGGCGTCACCGACACCAACGACCCAACCTCCCCCGAAAACCTCACACTCGAACAGCTCGCCACGCAGGACCCCCAGCTCGCCGCCATGCTTCAGACTCGCAACCAGATCGAGTCCGACATCGACTACAAGATCCGCCTGGGCATGGGCGAACGCCACCGCGAGATCCGCGACGCACGCGCCCGGATCGACACGCTGAACACGCAGATTGAAAAACTCGCCAACGCGTTGCGTGGCTCCTCCGACGGCACCTACCCCGGCGACGCCGGGCCGAGCGACAGCACGTCGCCCATCCTTGCCCTGCGTGCCAAAGAAAAACGCCTCGCCAAGACCTACGAAGCCGCCAAGGCTGACACGCAACACCTGGCCATGATCTACAGCCAGATGAAGTCCATCACCGACACGCTCAGCCTACGCAACGACGAGCTGACCAAGACCTCCAGCCTCATCGAGAACCTCCGCATCGAGGGCCAGGCACCCGGGCGGGCCTCCGTCATCCGCACCGGCGGGCTGCCCAGCGAGCCCTACAACCTCGGTAAGCGCAAGCAGCTCGCCGCGCTCGGCGGCATGGCGGGGCTCTGCGCAGGCTTCGGGCTGGTCATCGCCTTTGGCTTGTCCGACCGCAGGCTCCGTCACTTCGAAGACGCACAGATGGGGCTCGGCAACACGCGCATGCTCGGCGTCCTCCCGGAACTGCCTGACGACCTGACCGACCCCGACCAGGCCGTCCTCGCTTCGCACTGCGTACACCAGGTCCGCACCCTCCTGCAGATCGACCGCGGGCCCGACGGGTTTATCCTCTCGGTCACAGGCCCCGCGGCGGGCTCCGGTAAAACCAGCCTCACCATGGCGCTGGGCCTGTCCTTCGCGTCCAGCGGTTCCAAGACACTGCTGATCGACTGCGACATCGTCGGCGGCGGGCTCACGCGTCGCATGATCGACGCCAGCTCCAGCAAAACCCGAGGCGTCCTGGAAGCGTGCAACGGCACCGCGTTCAGCGACTGTGTCCTCAAGACGCCCTTCGACAACCTCAGCATCCTCCCCATCGGGGCCGCGTTGCCTTCTCAGGCCGGCGACCTTTCGCCCGCAGCCGTCAAAAAACTGCTTGCCAAGGCCCGTGACGAATACGAAACCATCCTCGTGGACACCGGCCCGGTGCTGGGCAGCCTCGAGTCCGCCATGGTCTCCGCCCAGGCCGACAAGACCATCGTCATCGTCTCACGCGGCGACCAGAAACCCATCATCACCAAGAGCCTGTCGCACCTGCGGTCCATCGGCGCGAACATCGCCGGCGTCGTCTTCAACCACGCCGACTCCGTTGACATCGAACGCTCCACCTACGCCAGCGTCACCGTCTCCCAGAACCGTCGGCAGGACAACCAGAACTACAACGAGGTTCAGTGGCTCGACCGCGACACCTCCAACCGTTTCGGCCCGCTCGCTACCGCCGTCGCGTCCTACGGGCGCAAGTCCGGCGATAAAGCCCACGAAACTGACAAACAAAACGAACACTAAGCCCCACACACCCCCACGACTATGATCCGCCAAACCGAACAGGACGTGGAAACGCGCCCCACCCAAACCGTCTGGGGACTGGATGCAGACCAGCTCCACGCTCGGTTCTGGGCCGCCCGTGGTGTGCAGGTCGTCTGCCGCGGTGACGACACCCCCGTCAGCAACGACGCGGAGCTGTTCCTCCTGGTCGAGCCGTCACACTTCTGCCTGTTCCGTATCGATCAGATCATCGACACCCTAAGCTGGCTCAAGCCCACCCTCCTGTTCGTCCGCGTGCACGACCACCACGAACACGGCTACCGCGAGCAGATCATCACCGACGCCGACGACCGATTCCTCCGGTTCCACCGTGAGTACGGCGGCTCCGACTGCCGACTCATCCGCGCCGCCGTCTGCTCCAACCCCCAGCTCGCAGAGCTCTGGCGCTCCGCGGCCAACAACCGCACCGGCTGGCGACTGCTCCGCCAGAACGTCGCGCAGGTCCACCGCACCACGATCTCCATCAACGGCAGCGCCTACTACAAACACCTGCCCGACGAACGCACCCAGTACATCCGCGAGCTGGTCACCATCTGGCGCAGGCCCGACACCGCCATCCGTCGTGCCAAGCAGATGCTCGAAGGCAACGTCTGGATCGATAAAAGAACATCCACACACGTCAACACGCGCTTCATCGGCCCCGTTTGGGTCGGTGCCGGCCGCAAGCTCGACGGCATCGACAGCGTCGTCGGCCCCGCTGTGCTCTGGGACGACCCCAAGGCAAGGCCCAAGGCCGACAGCATCAAGTGGAACGCCGAAGACCAGGACGACCCCGACCAGGAAGCCATCTCCAGGCCCCGTCGACTCAACCAGCTCCAGAAAGCCAACAAGCGTGCCTTCGACATCGTCGCCGCACTCTTCGGCCTGGCCATCACGCTGCCGCTGTACCCCATCATCCTGGCCATCATCTGGATCGAAGACGGTAAACCCTTCTTCTTCGCTCACCGGCGTGAAACAAGAGGCGGCAAGGAGTTCCCCTGCCTCAAGTTCCGCACGATGCGCAACAACGCCGAACAGCTCAAACAAGAACTCGCCGAGCAGAACAAGTGCGACGGCCCCCAGTTCTTCATCGAAGACGACCCGCGCATCACACGCTTCGGCAAGATCATGCGTAAGTGCAACATCGACGAGTTCCCGCAGTTCATCAACGTACTGATCGGGCACATGTCCATCGTCGGGCCGCGCCCAAGCCCACACAGTGAGAACCAGTACTGCCCGCCGTGGCGCGAAGCCCGCCTAAGCGTGCGTCCCGGCATCACCGGGCTCTGGCAGGTCATGCGCAGCCGGCAGGACGGCCTGGATTTCCAGGAATGGATCCGCTACGACATCGAATACGTCGAGAACATGAGTTGGAAGATGGACCTCTGGATCATCTGCAAGACCCTCAAGCACCTGCTGGGCATGGACCGCGGGCCGAAAAAGAAAAGCGACACGCCCAAAGACGGCTCAGCCTGAACCCGGGAAACACCCACCCAAACCCCACAAATTAACAAGGCCCGCGTCCAACAGACACGGGCCTTGATCGTATTCAGTGAATCCTGTTCTTCCAGGCGGATCAGCGGGCGTCCACCGCGACATAATCGCGTTCGGTCGCGCCGGTGTATACCTGCCTCGGCCGGGCGATCCGGCGGTCGGGGTTCTCGTGCTGTTCCTTCCAGTGGGCGATCCAGCCGGGCATCCGCCCGATCGCGAACATCACCGTGAACATCTCCACCGGAATCCCGATCGTCCGCAGGATGATCCCCGAGTAGAAGTCGACGTTCGGGTACAGGTTCCGCGACAGGAAGAACTCGTCGTTCCGTGCCACTTCTTCGAGCTCCTGCGCGATCGGCAGCAGCGGGTCGTTGACGCCCAGCGCCTTGAGCAGGTCGTCGCAGGCGTCCTTGAGGATCGTCGCACGCGGGTCGCTGCTCTTGTAGACCCGGTGGCCGAAGCCCATCAGCCTGAACTCCCGGTTCTTGACGCGCTCGACCACCTGCTTGACGTCCACCCCTTCGCGGTGGATGTTTTCGAGCATCTCGATGCAGCGTTGGTTCGCCCCGCCGTGCAGCGGACCCCAGAGCGCACACACCGCGGCCGACATCGAGGCGAACAGGTTCGCCTCGCTGGACCCGACCACGCGAGCCGTCGACGTCGAGCAGTTCTGCTCGTGGTCCGCGTGCAGCATCAGGAAGAGGTCCAGCGCCCGCACGACTTCCGGCGTCCCGGTGTATCGGCCGTAAGGCTTGCTGAACATGCAGTGCAAAAAGTTGTTGCAGTAGTCCAGAGAAGGGTCCGGGTAGCGCTGCGGCTCGCCGATCGATTTCTTGTAGCTGAACGCGGCGATCGTCGAGACCTTCGCCATCAGCATCGCGACCATGCTCAGCGAAGACTCCTCGATCTTATTGATCTCGAGCAGCTCCGGGTGATAACAACTGCTGGCGTTGATCATCGCGCTGAGGACCGCCATCGGGTGCGCCGTCGCCGGGAAGCCCTCGAAGTGGTGGCGCATGTCCTGGTGCAGCAGCGAGTGCTTGCGGATCTCTTCCGCCAACTCATCGACCTGCCCGGGCTTGGGCAATTCGCCGAAGATCAGCAGCCAGGAAACCTCAAGGAACGTGCTGTGTTTCGCGAGCGTCTCGATTGGGTAGCCGCGGTAGCGGAGGATGCCCTTCTCGCCGTCGATGTAAGTCACCGCCGACTTGCACGCCCCGGTGTTGCCAAAGCCGTTGTCCAGGGTGATAAACCCGGTCTCGCCACGGAGCTTGCTGATATCCACCGCGTGCTCGTTCTCACTGCCGACCACGATCGGTAGATCAATAGACTTATCGCCCAGATTCAGTTTGGCTGTCTGACTCATAACTTGCTCTTCCACGGGCATATTAGGATTAACCCCACTTGTGTATAGATATAAAAAAAGCCTGGAGAACCTTATTCTAGGCCCTCCAGGCTGTTTTAGCTAGTTGTTACATCGATATACCGTCTGGAAGGCTGTGACAGGGCATTGGCCCTGCGCCACCCCATCAGGCCGACGGATTCGCGGCGACCCAGCCGGCCTTGAAGTCGGCCGTCGACTGCTTGATCGCGTCCTTGAGCGAGTCGTCCAGGGCCTTGGACGACGCCAGCTGGTCACGCACCGCCTTGCCCGGGCCGGCGAAGTGCTCGACCAGCGCCGTACTGAACGGCTGCACCTGGTCGATCGTCAGGTCGTCCAACACACCGATCGAGCCGGCATAAATCTGGATGACCTGATCGATCACGTCCATCGGCACGAACTGTGGCTGCTTGAGCAGCTCCACCATCCGTGCACCACGGTCGAGCTGGTGCTGGGTCGCTTTATCGAGGTCCGTGCCGAGCTGCGAGAACGCTTCGAGCTCGCGGAACGACGCCAGGTCGAGCCGCAGCGTGCCGGCGACCTGCTTCATCGCCTTAATCTGGGCGTTACCACCCACGCGCGACACGCTGATGCCCACGTTAATCGCGGGACGCACGCCGGCGAAGAACAGCTCGGGCTCCAGATAAATCTGCCCGTCGGTAATCGAGATCACGTTGGTCGGGATGTAGGCGGACACGTCGCCTTCCTGCGTCTCGATGATCGGCAACGCCGTGAGCGAGCCGCCGCCGTTCTCGTCCGACAGCTTAGTCGCACGTTCCAGCAGGCGGGAGTGCAGGTAGAACACGTCACCCGGATAAGCCTCACGCCCGGGAGGACGACGCAGCAGCAGCGAGAGCTGGCGGTAGGACGCGGCCTGCTTGGACAGGTCGTCATACACACACAGGACGTGCTTGCCCTGCCACATGAAGTGCTCGCCCATCGCGCAGCCGGTGTACGGCGCGATGTACTGCATCGGGGCGGGCTCACTGGAGCCGGCGTTGACGACGATGGTGTAATCCATCGCGCCCGCCTCACGCAGCGACTCGACGACCGAAGCCACGGTCGAGTCCTTCTGGCCGACCGCGACGTAGATGCAGATCATCTCGTCGTCGGTGCCCAGGAACTTTTTCTGGTTGATGATCGTGTCGATGGCGACGGCGGTCTTGCCGGTCTTACGGTCGCCGATGATCAGCTCACGCTGGCCACGCCCGACGGGGATCATGGAGTCAACGGCCTTGACGCCGGTCTGCATCGGCTGGGTCACGGGCTGCCGCTCGGCGATGCCCGGGGCGATGATATCGACCTTGCGCATCTGGTCGGACTGGATCGGGCCCTTGCCGTCGATCGGCTCGCCCAGGGCGTTCACCACGCGGCCGAGCAGCGCGTCACCCGCGGGCACGACCAGCAGCTCGCCGGTCGAACGGACGCTCATGCCTTCCTTAATGTCCAGGTAGTCACCGAAGATGACCGCACCGACGATGTCCTGTTCGAGGTTCATCACCTGGCCGCGGACGCTCTTGCCGTCGCCGATCTGGAACTCAAGCATCTCGCCGGCCATCGCTTCACTGAGGCCGTAGATACGTGCGATCCCGTCGCCGACCTCCACAACCGTCCCGATCTGCGAGACCTCCAGCTCCGTCGAGTAACGCTCGACTTCCTGCTTGATAACCGCGGTGATTTCGTCCGTTTTGATCTTCATCGCTGACTCCGGTGGCGGCGTTGGCCGCAAACTTCGATTGAGTAATTGTGTCTTTGTCTAAATCCAATAAAAAAGCGAACGGCTACCCGCTCGCTTCGTGTATCACTAATCTTCCAATGAATCGCCGCTGCGTGCGTTCTCGCGCCCCGCCTCGATCAGCTTGCGGCGCATGATCTTCAACTGCGTGGCGACGCTGCCGTCGATCAGCCGGTCGCCGACACGGACCTTCAGCCCGCCGATCAGTTCCGGATCAACGTGCTCACGGAGCTGGACCTTCTTGCCCATCGCGCCGCCGATCGAGTCGGCCACGGTCTGGCTGGCATCCCCCGCCAACGCCTCCGCGACGTAGACGTCTACGTCCAGCTCGCCGCGTGCCTCGGACACCAGCCCGAGGTAGGCATTCAAGATTCCGGGCAAGGCGCTGAGCCGTTCCTTCTGGTTTACCACCTGGATAAACCGGTACAGCACGTCGCTGACCTTGCCGTTGAATAGCTTCTCGACCACGCCGCTGCGTTGTGCCGAGCTGAGCGCCCGGCCGTACAGCAGCCGCTTGAGGTCCGCGTCGCCAAGCAACTCGATCAACCCGCCCGCCTCCTCGGCGACCGAGTCCACCTCGCCCTTGGCCTGCGCCAACTCGAGCAACGCCTGGGCATATACCCGGCTCACCGAGTCTGTCTTTTGTTCAGCATCTACGGACACCCGCGATCCTCCATCTTTGCCGGGCAATCGCCCGCCGTCGGCTCCCAGCGCCAAACCAAACTTCTTCAACATCTTGCTGAAACGATTGGCCATCAGTCCTGTCTAGTTCTGCCCGGCTTCGTTGAGCCTGGCGATCGATTCACGCACCAGCGACGCCTGGTCGCCGGCGTTGATCTCACGTCGTAGTATCTTGCCCGCCACCTCGGTCGCCAGCGTCGCGGTCTGTTCGTAGATCTCGGTGACCGCACGCTCCTTGGCCGCCTGGATATCCGCCTGGGCACGCTCACGCATCTGCGTGATCTCAGCCTGCGTCTGCTCCTTGAGCTGCGCCGCCACCTGCTGGGCCGACGCCCGGCTCTCGTCCACGATCACCTGCGCCTGCTTCTGCGCCTCGGCCAGCTGCTGCTTGTACTCGGCCAGCGTCGCCGTCGCCTCTTTGGCGGACTGCTCGGCCTGCTTGAGGTCGCCACGCACCTTGTCTTCACGGGCCTGCAACGCACCGAGAATCTTCGGCCAGACGAAGATGCTCCCGACCCCGAAGAAGAGGCCGAACACGATGATCGTGAACAACGCCTCCTGTCCCTTGATGGTCATCAGCCCACGCTTTTCGTGGTCGCCGCCGTGGCCGTCCGCCGCGTGGGGATCAGCCGCGTGGGCGGCATCCTGCGCGTGTGTGTCGACGGCACCGTGCGCCGCGTCTGCCGCCTCTTGGTGGTCTTGCGCGGCCAGAGGCCCGGCCCACAACAAGCAAACAAACAAAGCCATGATCTGAATGAAACGGGATTGACGCATCAGGGTAGGTCCCATGTTTATCGTGTCCATGAAAGCCCGCAACAAACGGGCCGGTAAAGTCACGCCCCGACCGTCAGGCCGGAGCGTGATGAAATCGTGTCAACCGATCAGCCGGTGATGGCGTCGATCAGTGGGCTGGCCATCCCCGACGCGATGATGATCGCGAAGAAGGTGAAGCCTTCGATCAGGGCCGCCGAGATAATCATCTGGACGAAGATCTGACCGGCCGCCTCGGGCTGGCGTGCCACGGACTGCACGGCGTTGCCGCCGATGTTGCCGATGCCGCGGCCGGCACCCGCACAGAGAAGGCCCAGGCCGATGCCCGCGCCGAGGATGCCAAGGCCGACGCCAACCGCCGCCATGCCTTCCATCGCTGCCAGAGTAAGAATGTCAAACATGTTGAATCTCCAAATCAGGTATGAATCGTTTGCCGACGATTAAAATGCTCGGGCGTCGGCGTCCCCGAGCGTGTTCGGGTTCAGTGACCGCCCCCGGTTCCTCCGCCCCCTCCGGTCACGGTCAGCATTTCGTCAATCGAATCCCCCGGCATCGCGCCCTCGTCAAGACCCGCGTGGTGGTCGTCGTGGTCATCATGGCTTACCGCACCCAGCGAGATAAAGATCACCGTCAGGAACGTGAAGATATACGCCTGCAGGAACGCCACGAACAGCTCCAGGAAGCTGAACAGCGTCGCACCCAACACGCTCGCGCCCTTGCCAACAGCAGGGGCCGTGAGGGCAAGAATAATCAGCGACGCCAGCACCAGGTGCCCCGCCACCATATTCGCGAACAGACGCACGCAAAGTGCGAAACTCTTAATAAAGAGCCCCGCCACTTCAAGAATAAATACGATTAGTCCGACCAGCAGCATCACCGGCAGCAACCAGACGGGCTCGAACGGCACGGGCCACATGTGCTTGATAAACCCGAAACCATTCTCCTTCAGGCCGACAAACACCATCATGAACAGCGA
>CBDUNP010000023.1:0-16237 GCA_965368605.1 uncultured bacterium
GGGGGCCGTTGCCGTGGGTCAGGACAACGTGTCGGCCGGCGGCAATCGCGTCCGTCAGGTAGCGGGCGGTGTCGGACATGTGCGCGAACTGTTGGGGGATGTTCCCCTGCTCCCCGGGCACGCTGATCGCGTTGCCGCCGAGTGCGATCACGGTTGGACTGACCTTACCCATAGCAATTTATCCAGTAAAAAACCGCAGAGGCTTGTGACCCCTGCGGTTGGTATAAGTTTCGGATATTAGAACGGCCGTTCGCGCATCGTGCAGGACATGATGGCTTTGGCGGTGTGCAGGCGGTTTTCGGCTTCCTGGAAGACGATGGACTGCGGGCCGTCGATCACGGCGTCGGTGACTTCCGCGTCGCGGTCGGCGGGGAGGCAGTGCATGTAGACGGCCGAGTCCTTGGCGAGCTTCATCCGACGCTCGTCACAGATCCAGTCCTTGTGTTTGTGGTTCATCGCCAGGCAGGCCTGCTGGTTTTCATCGATCTCGGCCTTGGTCTTGGCGTTCTGGCGTTCGAGCATCAGGTCGTAGACGCCCCAGCTCTTGGGGTAGACGATGTCCGCATCCGTAAACGCGGCATCCATGTCATCGACGATCTCGAACGTCCCGCCGGACTCTTTGGCGTTACTCTTGGCGGACTCGACGGTGCGCTCGATCAGGTTGTAACCCTCGGGGTGTGCAAGCGAGACGTGCATCCCGAAGCGGGTCATCAGTGTGATCAGGCCTTGGGGCACACTCAACGGCTTGGCGTAGCTCGGGGCAAACGCCCAGGTGACAGCGATCTTCAGGCCCTTGAGGTTGTCCTTGCCGAAGTGTTCGCGGATGGTCATCAGGTCGGCGAGCGTCTGGGTGGGGTGGTCGACGTCGCACTGCATGTTGATGATGGGAACGTTGCAGGCGGCCGCCATCTCGCGCATGTACTTGTTGCCCTCGTTGAGGACCAGGTCGTGACGGATGCAGATGCCGTGGCCCATGGCGGCGAGGATCTTGCCGGTGTCGGCGGGGGTTTCGCCGTGGCTGATCTGGGTGACGTCGGCGTCCAGGAAGTGGGCGTGCCCGCCGAGCTGGGTCATCCCGGCCTCGAAGGCGTTGCGCGTGCGGGTCGATTTATCGAAGAACAGCAGGTATGCCGTCTGGTTATTCAACACCACGGTCGGTTCGCCGCGATGGAACTTGGCCTTGAGCTCGTCCGAGGTCTCCAGCAGCAGGTTCAATTCGTCCAGGCTCAGGTCCTGGGTCTCGATGTAGTTCTTACCTTTGAGGCTTACGGTCATCTTGATTCTTAACCTTTCACTGATACGGGCACGGTTGCTGAAGCAGCCTCGCCGGGTTTATTTTCGTCGTTTGACGTTCATCATGGTTTTATTGGGGCGTTTGTGGGCCAGGTCGCAGTAGGACTGCCCGAAGCCCGCGTAGAAGGCGGCGCACTTGACCAGGTGGTCGATGGGGACGGAGTCGTTGACGGTGTGTGCGACGTTCTCCGGGGCCGGGCCGAAGCCGACGCAGGGGATACCGAACATCCCGGCGATGGAGACGGCGTTGGTGCTGAAGGTCCAGCGGTGCAGCGTCGGGGCCGTGCCTAATACGTCCCGGTGGTTCTTGATCGCGGCCTGGATCTGCAGGTCGTCTTCGTCTTCGCACCAGGTGGGGAAGTATTTTTCGGTCTCGTAGGTGAGTCCGGTGTAGCTGGGGCGTGCGTAGCGCAGGACTTCGACCTTGGCTTTGACGCCTGCTCGTTTGACGGCGTCTTTGACTTCTTTCACGGCCGAGGCCTTGGTGTCGCCCACGGTCAGGCGGCGGTCCAGGTGGATAAACGCTTCGCCGGGCACGGCACACATGCTGGGGGTCTTGCAATCGACGTAGCTGACGGTGATCGTCCCTTTGCCCAGGAACTTGTCGGCATTGAGGCGCTTGTTGAGTTTCTCGATCTCGTTGGTGACCTTGGCGATCTTGTAGATCGCGTTGTCGCCTTTCTCGGGCATCGAGCCGTGGCAGGACTTGCCCTTGGCGGTGACGCCGATCTCCATCCGTCCGCGGTGGCCCCGGAGGATCCAGCAGTTGGTCGAGTCGGTGACGACGACGGCGTCGGGACGGATCTTGCCCTCGTTGACGATGTACTGCCAGCAGAGCCCGTCGCAATCTTCTTCCATCACGGTGAAGGTCAACAGGACGTAGTACTCGCTGAGGTCCAGCTTCAGGTCGCGCATGATCTTGCCTGCGTAGACCATGGCGGGGATGGCGCCTTCCTGATCGCCGGCGCCCCGGCCCCAGACCTTGCCGTCGGCGACCTTGCCCTTGTAGGGGTCGTGCTTCCACTCGGAGCGGTCCCCGACGCCGACGGTATCGACGTGGGCGTCGATGGCGATCAGTTTCTTGCCTTTGCCGGGCTTGCCGATCTGGGCAAGGAGGTTGCCCATCTTGTCGGTCCAGACCTTGTCGTAGGCACCGGTGGCTTTGAGCTCTTTCTTGATCCGGGCGATGACCATGCCTTCCTCGGCCGACTCCGAGGGGATCGCGATCATGTCCCGCAGAAAGCGGATCATTTTGGGTTTATATTTTTCGGCTTGGGTCACGAACGGGGAGGTTTTTGGCATAGAAGAGTCTTTATACACGACAACGTCGATGTCACAAAGCGAAATTTTCTTCACTTTTCGCTTGGTGATTTACGCTCGACCGGCGACAATGACGATTGGTGGAAGGATAGTCCAGCGCCGCTGGGCACGAGATGGCCACCGGTTAAACACGAGAAACCGGGATCGCAGGCGACCAAGCCGCGCGGAGGCCACAGGTTATGAGTACAGTAAGCCGTATGTCCACTACCACACAGACTTTAAGTTGCACCGTCAACGGCAAGCCCGTCTCTGTTGAACTCACAGACGACGGCCTGACCCTGCTGGACGTCCTGCGCGACAACCTGGGGATCACGTCGCCAAAGAACGGCTGTCAGCCCCAGGCTCAGTGCGGCTGCTGCACGGTCCTGGTGGACGACAAGCCCATGCTCTCCTGCACCATGAAGCCCAGCCGGGTCGAGGGCAAGTCGGTCACGACCTTGGAAGGGTTGGACGAGGAGCACCGCAAGCAGATCTCCGAGAGCTTCGTGCAGTGTGGCGGCGTGCAGTGTGGCTTCTGCATCCCGGGGTTTGCGATGCGCGGCGTCGGCCTCTGCAACAGCAACCCGACCCCTAGCCGGGACGAGATCACCAAGGCCTGTCGGCCGCACCTGTGCCGATGCACCGGTTACAAGCAGGTCATCGACAGCATCGAACTCTATAGCAAGGTCCGCGCCGGTGAACCGATGCCGCAACCGGCCGAGGCCGACGGCTCCGGGAAGGTGGGCACCAGCTTAAAAAGATACACCGGGCACGATGCGGTCTTGGGCGACCGCAAGTACGTTGACGACATGACCGTCCCGGGGATGCTCTACGGCGCGCTGCGCCTGGCAGACCACCCACGCGCCACCGTCGTCAGTATCGACGCAAGCAAGGCGCTTGAGTTGGAGGGCGTGCAAAAGGTTGTCACCGCCAAGGACGTCCCGGGTGAGATTTATGTCGGGCTGATCGTCAAGGACTGGCCGACGTTTGTCGCGATCGGACAGGACACGCGCTGCACGGGTGACGTGATCGCGGCCGTGGTTGCCGATGACCAGCGTCTGGCCCGTAAGGCGGCTGAGCTGATCGAGATCGAATACAACGTCAAAGAGCCCGTCACCGACCCGGTCAGCGCCCTGGCATCTGACGCGCCGCTAGTCCACCCGGAGCGTGGGACTAACCTGCTGAGTGAATCGAAACTGGTGAAGGGCGATGCCGAGGCCGCTTTTGCCAAGTGTGCCCACGTCATCGAAGACACGTACCACACCCAGCACATCGAGCACCTGTTCCTGGAGCCCGAGGCCTGTATCGCCGTGCCGACCGAGACAGACGCGGGGCCGGGGCTAAAGGTCTACACCCAGGGCCAGGGTGTATTTGATGACCGCCGGCAGATTTCGTCTGTCTTAGGCATCGATGAATCCCGTGTCGAAGTTGAGCTGGTCAGTAACGGTGGGGCGTTTGGCGGCAAGGAAGACATGTCGATCCAGGGGCAGACGTCGTTGCTGGCGTTCCTCATCGGCAAGCCGGTGAAGATGACGCTCACCCGGCCCGAGAGCTTCCGCATCCACGTCAAGCGCCACCCGATCACGCTGACCTACAAGATCGGCTGCGACGCCGACGGCCACATCATGGCGGTCAAGGCGAACATCATCGGCGACAAGGGCGCGTACGCCTCGGTCGGGGCGAAGGTGTTGGAGCGGGCCGGCGGGCACTGCACCGGGCCGTACCGTGTGCCCAACATCGACATGAGTTCGCTTGCCGTCTACACCAACAACCCGCCCTGCGGCGCGATGCGCGGCTTCGGCGCGAACCAGGCGGCGTTTGCGATCGAGGGCCTGCTGGACCGGCTGGCTGAGAAGTGCGGGATCGATGGCTACGACATCCGCGACCGCAACATCCTAGAGCCCGGCGAAGCCTTCGCCACCGGACAGATCCTCGACAAGCCCTTCGGCCTGCGGCGTACGCTCGAAGCGGTCAAGGATCAATATAAAAACGCGAAGTACGCCGGCATCGCCTGCGGGATCAAGAACGTCGGGATCGGCAACGGCATGCCCGACATCGGTCGCGCTGCGTTCTCCATCGAAGATGAGAACACTATCCGCATCCGCACCGGGTTCACAGAGATGGGCCAGGGGATGTTCACCCTGTGTATCCAGTTTGCCCACGAAGCGACCGGTCTGCCCCCGGAACTCTTTGAGTGTCAGACCGATACCACGCTGATGCTCGACTGCGGGCAGACCACCGCCAGCCGTGCGACTGTGTTGGCAGGCAACGCCATCGCCGATGCGGGCAAGAAACTCAAAGCCGCGCTCGATCAGGGCAAGCAGCTTAAAGACCTGGTCGGCGAAGTCTTCCAGGGCGAGTGGATCTGTGACTACACCAGCAAGCTCGGCAAAGACATGGACAAGCCCGGCGGGCCTAAAACCCATATTACCTACGGGTTCGCCACGCAGGTCGCCATCCTTGATGACGAGGGTGCACTTGAGAAAATGATCGCCTGCCACGATGTCGGCAAGGTCCTCAACCCCGTTCAACTCCAGGGCCAGATGTACGGCTCCCTGCACATGGGGATCGGCTACGCGCTCAGCGAAGACTTCGAAGTCGAGGGCGCACTGATCCAGGCCAAGAAGATCAACGACTGCGGCGTCCTCCGCGCGCATCAGATGCCGGAGATGGAGCTGATGTTCGTCGAGGAGCCCGACCCGGATTGCCCCCATGGTGCACGCGGGGTTGGTGAGATCGGCCTTGTTCCGACGGCGCCCGCGATAGCCGGGGCGATGTACCAGTTCGACCACGTGATCCGCCGACAGCTCCCGATGACCGACTCGCCGGCGGGCAGGGCGATCGCCAAGCCGAAGCGCAAGTAACCCATTAGCCATACCGGTCAGGGCCTATGACTTCCCAGCCGATCCATATGCCGGGCCGTCTCGTCGCCGTCATCCCCGCCGCTGGCCGCTCCTCGCGCATGGGTAGGCCCAAGCAACTGCTTGAAGTCGATGGCAAGCCGATGCTGCTTGCCGTGGTCGAGCCGATCCTTACCTGTGAGCAGATTGCTGGCGTCACGGTTGTCACGAATAGCCTGGTGGCGTCAACGATCGACCTGCCGGGCGTGGGGGCGGACGTGGTTTTGAATGACGAGCCGGACGCCGAGATGATCGATTCAATCAGGCTCGGTATCACCGAGGTTCAGCGCCGACACGACCTTGCCCCGGATACCGGCATCCTCATCTGCCCCGGCGACCAGCCCGGCCTGTGCACCGGGGACATCATCCTCTGCTGTAAAGCCTTCCTTGAAAACCCCGACAATATCCACATCGCCACCCACCACGGCAAGCCCGGCCACCCCCTGATCTTCCCGGCGTCTTACATCCCCTTTGTCATGTCCGGCGCATGCGACAACGGCTTGCGTGAACTGCCTGAGCAGCACCCGCAGGCGGTTGTCAAAGTTGAAATTGCCTCATCGGCCGTCGTTCGGAATATCAACACCCCAGCGGATTATGAAGGCCTGCCGGAGGGTTCGTGACGAGGGTCAAGGACAACCTGTCGGCTGGACAACGTTCAGCGAATGCCCGTCGCCTTTGAGGAGCTTGTTGTCGACCCGTTTGTAGTCGAACAGGCCGACCTCGTCGCAGATGATCCGGTCTTCGTAGTCGTTAAACCAGATCGCCTTGGGGTTGCGTCCGACGATGCAGGTCTTGCCGCGGTCCGGTGCGTCCAAGGCGTTGCGCAGGTTCTTGAAGATCAGCACGCCGTTTTCTGCGTGCTTGACGCCGGGGATCGGCTTGCTGGTGACGGCGGCGACTTCCGTTTTGCCCTTGTAGTGGGTGATGGAAAGCCGGGCGTGCGCTTCGACGCCGGACAGGCCCTTCTGGGACTCGTTCAGCAAGGCCCAAGCGGTTTCGATCGGGACGTTAAACGCCTGATAGGCGACGATGTCCCGGCCGCAGAAGTAGTAGTGGTTATTGATGCCCTTGTGGTACAGCGACCGCTGGAGGATGCGGAGCGCATCCGCGTCGTCGTTGATGCCCTTGATGATCGGGGCCTGGTTCTCGACGTGCATCCAGCCACGCTTGACGATGCCTTCCATCGCCTGCTTCGTGTCCGGGTGCCACATCAGCGAGCCGTTGGGGTTGGTCAGGTACTCGCCGTCGGGGGCTTTCAGCAGGAACTCGTCGGGGTGGTTGAAGTGGACCATCATCCGCAGGCTGACGTCCGGGTAGGTCTTGTGGAAGTTGTCGAGCATCGTCAGGAAGGTTTCATCGAACCGCTTGGGGAAGAAGGCCATCTCCTTGGTGCCCATGCGGATCGCCTCGACGCCCGCCTCAGCCAGGGACGACAGCCATTCGCCGATGTTCTTGTTGGAGAGCATCATCGCGTCGCCGCCGGACATCAGGATCTCGCGCAGCTTCTGTCGGCCGGTCGTCGGGTGGATGCCGCCGTTGTCCTCGACCTTCTTGTTGTGCGACTTGATGTAGGCGACCACGTCCTTGATCTTGGCCAGCCCCTTCTTTGCGACAGTCCCGTCCTGGCGCTCGATGTCCTTGCGCGCGATCAGCTCTTCGCGGTAGCAGAACCGGCAGTGTGATGAACACGTGGAGATGGTGTAAAGCAAACCCATCTCGTACTTATGAAGCAAGCCCTCGACGGGGGAGAAGTCCATCTGATGGCCGGGGTCTTCCGAACCCACCAGGTTCAGCGTCTCGTCGGGGTTGGCTTTGACCAGGCACTGAAGCGACTGGCTCTGCCGGGCAAGATCGAAGTAGTGACGTGTCACCTTCACGGGCATCCGGGCCTCGACGTCGCGTTCCGTGCCGCTGAGCGATTTGAGGACTTCCAGTTCCTGCGCGGAATAGAAGCCTTTCATGTCGTCCGGGACGTTGTTGCTGAAGAAGGGCTTGAGGCCGTTGATGATCTCCCGCTCGTACCGGGCGTTCTCAATCGTGTCCAGAAACGCCTGCTGACGATCCGTTATTTCGTGTCCATTTGAGCTAACCAAAGCGCACCTCGATTTCACTTATTTGTTCGTCAATAAATCCCAGCGAAATTACAATGTAACACATTGAACATTGAAAATCAATAGTGTAACATATGGTACAGCCATGAAATCGACCCCCTCATTATCCGACCTGGTGGCCACCGCGGGTGCCGAATTGACGCCTACTGACCGGCGGATCGCCGAAGCCGTGCTCGCTGAGCCGACGCTGCTGGCGTTTGGCACGGTATCGGATCTGGCCGACCGGGTCGGGACCAGCCGGCCTTCCGTGGTACGGTTCGCCCACAAGCTGGGCTTTCAGGGGTACTCCGAGCTGCAAAGCCAGGTTCAGACCGAGGTCTCTCGCCAGCTGGTCCGCCCAAGCGAGCGCATCCGTAGCGATGAGACGACCGACAGCTCGGCCCGTCAGGCCATCAATAAGGCCATCGACTCGGTCTTTGATGTCGTCCAGAGCCAGGATGTCACCCACCTGATTCAGCCGATCGTTCAGGCCAACCACGTCTGGGTCCTCTCCGGCGAAACCTCCCGGGCCGGCGCCATCGCGTTCCAGAGCGGGCTGTCAATGATCCGCCCGAATGTCCACCTGCTGGACGACCGCTCGATCGGCAACGACCTGAGTAACGCCGGCCCTGGGGATGCCGTGGTCGTCTTTGACTTCTACCGCTACCGCCGACTGGTCGTCACCACGACACGCCTGCTAGCCGAGAGCGGCGTCAAAGTCGTCGCGATTACAGACGGCCCGCTGTCACCCCTGGTCGAGCTGACCGATACCTGGTGCGAGATCTCCGTCCCCGCCATCGGGCCGTTTGACAGCTCCGTCCCCGCCGTGGCGATCGCCGAGCTGCTGGTCTCCAAGATCGCACGCGAGCTCAAAGACAAAGCCACCGAACGCATCGACCGGATAGAATCGCTGTGGGAATCGACCGAGATTTTCTTTCAATAGACGTCAACGGGAGTGTGTGCAGGTGATCAATAAGGTGTGTCCCTCGGTTGCGCAGGCGGTGGCAGACATCCCCGACGGTGCGACGGTGATGATCGGCGGGTTCGGCGCGTCCGGCAGCCCCGTCGAGCTGATCCACGCGCTGATCGACCACGGCGCGAAAGACCTCACTGTCATCAACAACAACACCGGCAACGGCGAGGTCGGGCTGGCGGCACTGATCGGCAACGGGCAGGTCCGCAAGATGGTTTGCTCGTTCCCGCGGTCTAGCCAGTCCAAGGTCTTCCCCGAGTTTTATAAGGCGGGCAAGATCGAATTAGACCTGGTCCCCCAGGGCACGCTCGCAGAACGCATCCGTGCCGCCGGGGCGGGGATCCCTGCGTTCTACACACCAACTACGGTCGGCACGGTCCTGGCCGAAGGCAAGGAGCAACGCGAGTTTGATGGCCGTACCTTTGTGATGGAACGATGGCTCAAGGCTGACTTCGCATTGGTTAAGTGTCATACCGCCGACCCGTTGGGCAACCTGATATTCAATAAGACGGCTCGTAATTTCAGCCCGCTGATGTGCATGGCCGCCACGACCACGATCGTGCAGGCCGAACGCCTGGTCGAGCGTGGCGGGATCGACCCCGAACACGTCGTCACCCCCGGCATCTTCGTCAACCGTGTCGTCGAAGTTGCCGAACCGATCCACGAAGACACCCTGATCGCGGAAGGCAGGTCCTACCCATGAGCATTGGCTGGACAAGAGAACAAATCGCGGCACGCACCGCGCAGGACATCCCCAACGGTTCGTATGTGAATCTTGGGATCGGCATCCCCGAACTTGTGGCGAAGTTTGTCCCCGAGGGGCGTGAGTTTATCTATCACACGGAGAACGGCCTGCTTGGGATGGGGCCGCCGCCGAGTGAAGATGCGCGCGACCTGGACCTGATGAACGCGGGGAAGAAGTACGTGACCGCTGTGCCGGGTGCGGCCTATTTTCACCATGCCGACAGCTTCAGCATGATCCGTGGCGGGCACCTGGACGTCTGCGTGTTGGGCACGATGCAGGTCGCGGCCAATGGCGATATCGCTAACTGGTCCACCGGTGAGCCCGGTGCGATCCCCGCGGTCGGTGGCGCGATGGACCTGGTGCAGGGCGTTAAACAGATTTTCGTCGTCACGCAACACACCACCAAGACCGGCGAGCCCAAACTCGTCGAGCGTTGCAGCTACCCGCTGACCGGCGTGGGCGTTGTGTCAAGGGTCTTCACCGACCTGGCGGTGCTTGATATCACCCCCGACGGGTTCCGTCTGGTTGAATTGGCCCCAGGTGTGTCATTTGACGATGTGAAAACTAAGACCGGTGCCCCGGTCCTGCCCCCGGAATAGCTCCAGGAAGCCCCCCGGAAGTCCCTCAGGCTGACCGTGAATGATCGAGCCGATAGTTTCAAGAGAACAACCATGACCGACGTTTATATATGTGACGGTATCCGAACACCCGTCGGCCGATACGGCGGCTGCCTGGCGACCATCCGCGCTGATGACCTGGCGGTGATCCCCATCCGCGCGATGATGGATCGTTACCCCGATATCGACTGGGCGGCGCTGGACGACGTGGTGCTTGGCTGCGCGAATCAGTCCGGCGAAGACAACCGCAACGTCGCACGGATGAGCAGCCTGCTGGCGGGGCTGCCCCCGGAAGTCCCTGCGGTGACGGTCAACCGGCTCTGCGCCTCCGGGCTTAATGCGATCGGCAACTGTGCCGCTGCGATCCGCGCCGGCGAAGGCGACCTGATGCTGGCTGGGGGTGTTGAGAGCATGTCGCGTGCGCCGTTTGTGATGGGCAAGTCCGAGCACGCCTTTGGACGACAGCAGATCCTTGAAGACACCACGATGGGTTGGCGGTTTAAGAATCCCAGGCTCGATCAAGCGTTCGGCACGGAGACGATGACCGAGACGGCGGAGAACCTTTATAAAGAGTTCAAGATCAGCCGGGAGGATCAGGATCAGTTTGCCTATTGGAGCCAGTCCAAAGCCGCCGCGGCTCAGGCCGACGGCCGACTTGCCGGGGAAATCTGCCCCGTCAGCGTGCCGCAACGCAAGAAAGACCCGATCATCGTCGATAAGGATGAGCATCCGCGCGAGACCGTGCTGGAGAAGCTCGCCACGCTCAGACCCTTGATCCCCGGTGGCTCGGTCACCGCAGGCAACGCGTCCGGCATCAACGACGGCGCAGCGGCGTTGCTGATTGCGTCAGAGCAGGGCGCTAAGATGCACGGGCTCAAGCCTGTCGCGCGTGTGCTGGGCATGGCCGTCGCTGGCGTCCCGCCACGGGTCATGGGTATCGGCCCCGTCCCGGCGACGAACAAGCTGCTTAAGCGTCTTGACATGACACTCGACGACTTCGACATCATCGAATTGAACGAAGCCTTTGCCGTGCAGGCCTTGACGTGTACCCGTGAACTGGGCATCGCGGATGACGACCCGCGCCTGAACACACGCGGCGGCGCGATTGCTTTAGGCCATCCACTTGGGATGAGTGGGGCACGCCTGGCGATCACCGCGATGGATCAGCTACGGCGTGGCGAGGGCAAACGCGCCCTGTGCACCATGTGTATCGGTGTTGGACAGGGGATCGCGATGGCTATTGAGAAAGTCGAGTAGTTCCGCCATGCAAGCATTACAACAAGCGCTTACCGACGCACGGCAACGTTATGCCGCCAAGAATCCAAAAAGCTTCGAGGCCGACAAGCTGGCGGAGCAATACATGCCCGGCGGCAACACACGCAACGTCCTGTTCCACGAGCCCTTCCCCCTGACCCTCACCGGCGGGGAAGGCTCGGAGCTCACCGACCTGGACGGCCATCGCTACACCGACTTTGTCGGCGAGTTCTCCGCGGGCCTCTACGGCCATTCCGACCCCGACATCAAGCAAGCTATCCACGAGGGCCTGGACCACGGCATCGCCATCGGCGGATCCACCCGCTACGAACGCGCGTTGGCACGCCTGCTCTGCGAGCGGTTCCCATCCGTCGAGCGACTGCGATTCTGTAACTCCGGGACCGAGGCCGGGCTGATGGCGATCACCACCGCCCGCCTTGTGACCGGGCGTGACAAGGTGCTGGTCTTCAACGGGGCCTACCACGGCGGGGTGCTCAAGTTCCCGACGGGCCTATCCCGATTCAATGCGCCATACGACTTCGTCTTGGCCGAGTACAACGACACCGAGGGCACGGCCGAGACGATCCGGCAACACGGCGATCAACTCGCGGCCGTGATTGTTGAGCCGATCCTCGGGGCCGGGGGGAACATCCCGGGGACGCACGAGTTTTTGCAGATGCTTCGAGATACCACGCGAGACGTCGGCGCGGTCCTGATCTTCGACGAAGTCAAGACGGCACGCCTCGGCCCCGGCGGCATGCAGCAGCGGCTCGGGATTACCCCCGATCTGACCACGCTCGGCAAGATCATCGCCGGGGGGCTGCCGACCGGCGCGTTTGGCGGCAGCGCTGAATTGATGGCCTGCTTCAACCCCAAGAAGCCCGACAGTTGGAAGCACGCCGGCACGTTTAATAACAACGTCTGCTCCATGGCCGCCGGCATCGCCGCAATGAGTAAGGTCTTTACCCCCCAGCGTGCGACCGAGTTCTTCGACTGGACCGAAGACTACCGGCAGTCGCTCAATACGATGTTTGCCGACCGGTCCGTCCCGATGATTGCGAACGGTTTAGGTTCGATGTTCGCGATCCACTTCACGAGCAAACCGCTGGAACGCATGGTCATGCGCGGCCCCGACGCCCACGCACTCAATGCCCTGCTGCATATCGAGCTACTGCTGGATGGCGTTCTGATCTGTGGCCGTGGCGACTTTTTCCTCTCCTTGTCGATGAACGACACACACCTAGAGAAAGCCCGCCAGGCCCTGGCCGGATTCATCGATCGGCATCAGGGGCTGATCGTATCCGTAGTCAACGATTGAACCTTAGTGTCTATGGCCAACGTTCAAAGCACGGATTTTCTCGTCCGCGATTAAATACATTGGGGGCGATAACCTTCGGCCCGGTGTGCAATGCCCAGGCCGGGTATGTCTGAAGCATCGCGACACCGCCTGATCCCCCTTGGCCGAACTATAACGCACACAGACGGTTATAAGCCGAGCTTAATAACCATAATTATTCCGTCCGATAGGGCCTGGTTGTTCCTGTCATCTGCATCGACCGGGTTACCCACAAACCGGGCAATAACGCTATCATTCCACACTTCCTGGTTTACCTAAACCCGCTATATACCGACGATATATAGAGAATCTGTACGAAAAACCCTGGCAGGCCCGCGTGCCAGTCAGCCTGATGAGAAACCCTGTACCCGAGGCAAGCCCTATGTCGAAGTTCACCGCCCCCAGCGACGAGATCCAGAACAAGGCGATCAACACGATCCGCACCCTCAGCATGGACGCCGTCCAGGCCGCCAACTCCGGCCACCCCGGCACCGCCATGTCACTGGCCCCGCTGGCGTCTCAGCTCTGGAACGAGCACATGGACTACGATCCGGCCGACCCCGCCTGGGCCAATCGCGATCGGTTTATCCTCTCCGCCGGGCACGCCTCGATGCTGCTGTACTCAACGCTGCACGTCACCGGCGTGCAGAAGACCGACCACCACGGCAAGCCCGTCGGCGGCCCCGCGGTCAGCCTCGACGACATCAAGAACTTCCGCCAACTGAACAGCCTCTGCCCGGGCCACCCCGAATACCGCTGGACCAGCGGCGTTGAAACCACCACCGGCCCGCTAGGCCAGGGGCTGGCGAACAGCGTCGGCGTCGCGATGGGCCAGCGCTGGCTCGGCGGGCACTTCAACAAGCCCGGCTTCGAGCTCTTCAATTACAACACCTACGCCGTCTGTGGTGACGGCTGCATGATGGAAGGCATCTCCAACGAGGCCGCCAGCCTCGCCGCCTTCCACAAGCTCTCCAACCTCTGCTGGATCTACGACAGCAACCGGATCACCATCGAGGGCTCGACCGACCTGGCGTTCACCGAAGACGTCGCCGGCCGGTTCACCGCGCTGGGCTGGAACGTCCTGAAGGTAGACGACGCCAACGATCTGGGCGCGATCGACAAAGCGATCAACGCCTTCAAGGCCGAGCAGAACCGCCCGACACTCATCATCGTTGTCAGCCACATCGCGTTTGGCGCACCGAACCTTCAAGACACCGCTGATGCCCACGGCGCACCACTTGGCGATGAAGAGATCAAGCTCACCAAGCAGGGCTACGGCTGGCCGGCCGACGAAACCTTCCTCGTCCCCGACGAGGTCCTGGACTACTACCAGCAGGGCATCGGCGCACGCGGCAAGGCCGCAAGCGATGCGTGGAAGGCCCAGTTCGCCAAGTACAAGCAGGAACACGCCGACCTGGCGGGACAGCTTGAAGCGATGCTGGCCGGTGAACTGCCCGACGGCTGGGACAAGGACCTGCCGATCTTCGAGGCCGACGCCAAGGGCATCGCCAGCCGGGCGTCCGGCGGCAAGGTGCTCAACGCGCTAGCCAAGAACCTGCCCTGGATGATCGGCGGGGCGGCCGACCTTGCCCCCTCGACCAAAACGACGCTGACCTTCGACGACGCCGGGGTCTTCGGCCCCGATCAGCCCGGCGGTCGCAACTTCCACTTCGGTGTCCGCGAGCACGCCATGGCCGCGATCTGCAACGGGCTGGCGCTCTGCGGCATCCGCCCCTACGCCGCCGGGTTCTTCATCTTCAGCGACTACGCACGCCCGGCGCTGCGCCTGTCGTCGATCATGGAACTGCCGGTCGTCCACGTCTTCACCCACGATTCCATCGGCGTCGGCGAAGACGGCCCGACCCACCAGCCCATCGAGCACCTGGCCTCGCTTCGTGCCATGCCCGGGATCATCAACATCCGCCCGGCCGACGCCAACGAAGTCGTCGAGGCCTGGCGCGTCATCGCTCAGCTCAAGGAAGAGCCGTCAAACCTGATCCTGTCCCGTCAGAACCTCCCGACGCTGGACCGCAGCGAGTTCGCCTCCGCGTCGGGCCTGGCCAAGGGTGGCTACATCCTCAACGACGCCGACGTGGGCGACCCGGACGTCATCCTCATCGGCACGGGCAGCGAATTGCACCTGTGTGTCGAGGCGTACCGCCAGCTCAAGGCCGAGGGCCTGGAGGTCCGCGTGGTGAGCATGCCTAGCTGGGAGCTATTTGAGAAGCAGGAGCAGGCGTATCGCGACCTGGTCCTCCCGCCGGAGGTCAACGCCCGCGTCGCGGTCGAGCTCGGCTCGATCTTCGGCTGGGAACGCTATGTCGGCACCACCGGCTCCGTCGTCGGCATGCGGTCCTTCGGTGCCTCCGCCCCGATCGGCGACCTGCTAAAACACTTCGGCATCCACACCGAAGCCGTCATCGCAGAGGCCCGCAAGCAGGTCGGCCAGCTAAGCAAAGCCACCGCGTAACCCCGGCCGTCCCCCGGGCAACCCGAAATCCACAGCCCCACGGCCGACCGGTCGTGGGGTTTTTCTTTGGCTTCATCGCCACCACGCCCCGCGTAACTTTGCTACCATACCCCTCTTGGCGGTCACCGCCGATAGCGGGCGTAGCTCAACGGATAGAGCACCGGTCTTCGGAACCGACGGTTGGAGGTTCGAATCCTCCCGCCCGCGTTACATTTCTTAGTTAACTGATACTCAATAACGCTTTCATTCAACCATTACCACCCGTTTAGCCGCCGCGGCCACGCGGCGTCTTCCTGGCGTGGCCGCCAGGGCTAAACGACGGAACGCGGCATTCACCCACTCATGTGCCTGTTATCCGTCTAACACCCACACCTCCGCGTTCCCCTCGCGGTCAAAGCTCACCCGCAGCGTGTTCGGGTTGCAGCACACCGGGCAGTCCTCCACATAATCCTGCTCCGCCCCGGCGCTGGCGTCCATTACGATCTGGATCGACTCACCACAGTGCGGGCAGAGGTATTCGGCGGTTTCGTCCATAGCGTGATTTACATTGCTTTGGTGACTTTGCCGAAAGAAGCTGTATCCTCCCCGCACTCAGGGCACACACCCGACGGGGAGCCGCGCAGGTCGTAGTTGCAGGCGGAACAAAAGCCTACTAGATGCTTACGGAAAATCCAGTGGTAGATGGCTATGGCTGGCCATAAAGATAAGAGTAGGAACAGAAACCACAGTGGAAAATAGAGGTCCGCGACTAAAAATATATCAGACCTATTAAAACCATATTCCCATCTAAACAGCGACGATAAATCAATTTCTCTTTCAAGCCAAACATAATGAAAGCCGGTCTCAATAAATGGCTCGTCGTGTATTAAATCGAAATATATCATGCCACATTCCGCTTCAATCGACATATATGTATTTAGCGACAGCGGAAAATACAGCACGATAAAATAGGATGTTGAGAGAGCCCAGATCGTCAACACGGCTAACTGAATTGTGGACACGCCAACCAACGACCCCCAGTACACCCATCCGTGTTTCTTACATACGGCTTTCACATCGGATCCCCGTTGAAGATATGCCTGACTTATTTCACAGATTACATGTCCTTATTCTGAGGCTTTCCCTCCACCGTCACCCGTCGCGGATGCCCGAACCACGAGTGATCGCCCCCGGCCTGTTTTTCTTCGATGACTTTGACGACATCCCCCATGTTGCCGTGGGCGGGGACCCAGCCGTTGTCGACGTCGGGGAAGTCGATCT
>CBDUNP010000024.1:0-15859 GCA_965368605.1 uncultured bacterium
GTGTTGGGTTCACTATACCAGCGTGGGGGGCGTGGTTGAAATAGGGGGAGGGTTGGTGGGGCGTGCAGGAACGCTAAGCCGCAAGCGGCTGGGGGAGCGTGCTAAACCGCAAGCGGGGGGTGTGAGGAATGTGGGGGGCGTGTTTTTCTGTAGATTCGAGCGGTGGGGTGGGTGCGTCTATAATCCGGCCATGAATCCATTGATTATCAGTTGTTCATTGAACCCGGAGAGTCGTTCGGCCAGGCTTGCACAGCATGCGCAGGCGGCGTTTGAGAAGACGTGTGGCGAGGCAGATCTGATCGATCTGCGGGAGACGGCGTTGCCGATGTGTGACGGGGGTGCGTCGTATCAGCACGAGAATGTCGGGCCGACGGCGGTGGCGATCTCCGGTGCGGGGCCGATTTTGTTGGCGGTGCCGATCTACAATTACGATGCGAACGCCGCGGCGAAGAACCTGATCGAGATGACCGGGCGGGCCTGGACGGGGAAGGTGGTCGGGCTCATGTGTGCGGCGGGGGGCAAGGGCAGTTATATGTCGGTGATGTCGCTGGCGAATCAGTTGATGCTGGATTTTCGATGCCTGATCGTGCCGAGGTTCGTGTACGCGACGGGGGAAGATTTTAATGAGGACGGGGCACTGAGCGATGGGGTCGCCCGGCGGTTGGAAGAGTTGTGTGAGACATCTTTGGCGCTGTCGCACGCGGTGCAGCAGATGGCCGGGGCGGAGTAGGGCGTTTTCGCTTTAGTTGTCGTGTGTTGTGGATAGGGTTGCGGCGCGTCTGCGGATGAGCGGTTAAACGGCAGGCCGCGCGGTGCATGTGGGGTTGATCTGTTGTTCGCCGGGTGATGGTTGCCGATGAATGAAGTTGGAGAGGTGGCTGCGTTGTGGTGTGGGTTAAGGGGCGGTGTCTGGTTGCGTGTCGGCGGTCTGTTCGCGGTAGAAGTTCAGGAGCGCGGCGATCCAGATGATGGGGCCTAAGGCTTCAAGGAACTCTTCGATGACCGTGCCGAAGGTGTAGGGGTAGTAGGTGGAGCCGATGCGCCAGTCTCGCCGGGTGACGTTGGTCTCGCCGGCGTCTAATGCGGCCTGGGCTTCCTGGCGTACGCTGGTTTCCTGCTGGTAGCGGTAGCTGGCGTTGAACATTTCCGCGCCGACGGCCCCGCCGAGGAACACGACGACGCCCAGGATGATGCCCAAGACCAGGCGTCTGGAGGCGCGCCAGAGGCGCCAGAGGACGACGCCGGCGACCAGGATCGCGGGGGGGAGCCACAGCAGGATCCATCGGGCGTGGTGGAATGAGCCTTCGAGTTTGATCTTGCTGCCGAGGCGTTCGTGGAGCATGCAGCACTCGTCGATGGACAGGAAGACGAACCCGGCGGCGAGGATCCACCAGGCGAGCTTCTCGGTGAGGCAGGCGGACTTGCGGGATCGTGAGACCAGCCAGGTGAGCCCGCCGACGGCGGCGAGGAGCATGCCGGCCCACCAGGTCGGGAGACTGCTTTCCTTGTCGACGCTGAACAGCTCGATGGCGGTCTGAGCGCCACGGATCTGCTCGGCCCACATGATGTTGGCGACGAGGCTGATGGCGGCGAGCATGACGGTGAAGACGACCAGGGCGATGACCAGCCTGACCGGGCGCAGCGAGAGCCTGAGGGCGATCGAGCCGGGGCTGGCGGGGGGGTGCGGGATAGGTGCTGTCGAGTCCAACGTGAGGCCTTAAATGTGTTATGGGACAGTGCATTATACAACGTGGGATTTCCAAGGTCGGGTTGGGTTTTGCTATTTACGCACAAACGTCAGTCGGCGGCAGCGTCCTTGTGGGCTATGATCCTGGCTTCGACGAGCACGTCGCCGGTGCGGGGGGCAGTCGGAGGTAAACGGGGTGGTTTTGCGTCCGATAATCATTAAGATTTTATGGTGTATACGGCTTGGTTATCGCGGGCGTGGTGGGAGTCAATACGGATGCGCATAGGGCGGGTTATTTGCCGATAAGCCCTTGACACGGCTGTCCGTGCGCTGGTTGTCCCTCTAAGTGAAAGAACAAGCTTTGTCAGAAGACGCTTTCCGCAACACAGAACCCGCTCGGCCGGACCGGCCCCCATCGCAGGACGCCGAGACACAAGTGGTGGACACGGCGCGTGTCGGTTCCGGAAGTATGTGGCACGGGGTATTGCTCCTGGTTGTGGTTGCCTGCCTGGGGTTGCTGACCTGGAACGCGATCCAGCTGCATCGAAACGGGGGGACGGGGCTGGACCTGATCAGCCCGTTCGGTTCGCTGATCCAGGCGTATGTGCCGGCGGAGCTGGGATCGTTGGCGGAGAAGGCGGCCCTGATTTATCTGTCGCCCTGGTTGTACCTGCTGATGGCGGGGGTGTTCCTGGCGGAGAAGGTGATCCCGGCGGACCGTGACCAGCCGATTATCAGCGTCGGGATGGTGCAGGATTTTTTCGGCTGGTTCGTGTTGGGGAACCTGGTCCGGGTCGCGTTGCTCGGCGGGTTCATGGCGGGCTTGTACTGGTTCAGTGACCGGTTCCTGTCGGGGCTGCGCATCGAGGCGGTGGCGGCCTGGCACACGGCGGCCGCGGCGGCGCTGGCGATCCTGGTCGGCGACCTGCTGAACTGGTTCCACCACTTCATCCGCCACAAGATCGGCGTGTTCTGGCTTTTTCACACGATCCACCACTCGCAGAAGCAGATGAATATGTTCACCGACCTGCGCGTGCACCTGGTCGAGTACATGATCGCCAAGCCGATCACGGTCTTCCCGCTTTTTGTGCTGGGACTGGACTTTGAGCTGGCGTTCTGGCTGACGCTGATCCTCGAATCCTATTCCAGGGTCTACCACGCGAACCTGCGGACGAACTACGGCCCGCTGCGTTACGTGCTGGTGACACCGCAGTCGCACCGGATCCATCACTCGGACAGGCCCGAGCATATGGACAAGAACTTCGCGGTGCTGTTCAGTTTCTGGGATCATCTGTTCGGGACGCAGTGGAAGAACTACGATGAGTACCCGACGACCGGGATCGACGACGCAAGCTTCCCGCACGAGCAGCGGCTCGGGGGCGTGAGTATTGTGACGACCTACCTTCGGCAGTTGGTGTACCCGTTTCAGAAGCTCTGGGCGGGGTCGCGTTTCGGCGAGGCTGCTGAAACGCCGGGTTCCGAGATCAAGGATGGGTCCCGTAGTAAGGATGCGGCTTGATGACGATCGCCTTGGACATCCGTTTCCGTGTGGCCAGCGGGGCCAGTGTCGCGAGCCAGAACCTGGCGGTTCAGCTGATCGCGTTGGCGCCGCCGGGGCTGAAGTTTGTGGTGATCCGTTACCGCGAGCAGCAGCTGGTGCCGCAGCTGGACGCGTTGGATGCGATCTACGTGCCGAAGATGATGTCGCCTTTGGAACTGATCTGGAACGAGTTGAAGCTGCCGGGGCTGTTGAAGCAGAACGGGATCGAGCTGTATCACGGGATGAAGCAGTGTGCGCCGGTGTGGCTTAAGTGTCCGACTGTGCACACGGTGGACGCGATCAAGCAGGGGTCGGCGAAAGACCTGCCGCTGCCTTTGGCGACGCGGTTGTATCTGAAGTGGCACGTCTGCCGGGCGTATAAGCGGAGCCAGCACCTGTTGCCGGTTTCTGGTTTTGTTGGTGCATTTTTGCAGGACGGTCTTGGGATTGAACCCGAGCGTATCACGGTGGTGCATAACGGGGTGGGGGATGCTTTTTTAAACTCAGGCGAATCTAAGGACCAAGCGGTGTCGGGCCAGGCGCAGAACCCGTTGGGGGTGGATGCGCCTTACATCGTGAGCGTCGGGTCGGTGACACCGATTAAGAATCAGCTGGCGACAGTGGAGGCGTTGGCGAAGATCGGGGACAAAGTGCCGCACCATTTGGCGCTGCTTGGCTGGGAGGACCCGGCGTATGCGCAGCGGGTCCGTGACGCCGCGGCCCGGCTGGGAGTAACGGACCGGTTGCACTGGGTGGGGTTCGTGGATGCGGACGGGTTGGTGCGTCACCTGCGGGGTGCGGATGCGATGGTGCATGTCAGCTGGACGGAGGGTTTTTGTCTGGCGACCGGGGAGGGGATGGCGTGCGGGTTGCCTCTGGTGCTGACGGACCGGGGCGCGTTGCGAGAGCAGTGTGGCGACGCGGCGCTGTATATCGATGACCCGAACGACCACGACGGCCTGGCGCAGGCGCTGGAGCGTGTGCTGACCGAGCCGGGGCTTGGGGAAACGCTGGCCAGGCGGGGGGCGGAGCGTGTGGCGATGTTGAGCTGGCCCGAGGCGGCCCGCAAGACGCTGGCGGTTTACGATCAACTCTTGAAAAACGCCTAATCTGCCGATTTTTACGGTTCTTGAATGGCGGGGCTGCCCGGCGGTTGTCGGGTTGAGGCGGGGTGTCTGCGCCGGTACAATCCTCCGTTTCGCCCCATCCAGCGGAGTTTCAAGGTGCAAGACGCGATCAACAAAGCCGCAGCGCTCGTCGAGGCGCACGAGTATGTCCGTCGGTTCAAGGGCAAGTCGATCGTCGTGAAGGTCGGCGGGTCGATCATGGATCAGCCGGACGACCTGAAGAGCGTGGTCAGTGACATCTGTTTTATGTCCGCGGTCGGGATGCGCCCGATCATCGTGCACGGCGGGGGCAAGGGGATCACCGAGGCGATGAAGGAGGCGGGGCTGGAGGCGCAGTTCGTCCAGGGCCGACGCTACACCGACGACCGGACGCTGGCGATCGCGGAGCACGTTCTGGTGAATGTGATCAACCAGCAGATCGCGACGTTTATCGCCGAGCTTGGCCACAAGCCGATGCGGCTGCACAGCCTGGCGAGCTGCGCGGTGTTTGGCAAGCGGTTGTTTCTTGAGGGGGATGAGGGCCGACGGATTGATATCGGCTCGGTCGGCGAGGTCGAGTGGGTCAACGCTGAACTTTTGGACGCGGTGACGGAGGCGAACTACATCCCGGTGATCGCGCCGATCGCGCGCGACGCGGCGGGCGGGAAGCTCAACGTGAACGCGGACAGCGTGGCGGGGCACGTGGCGTCGGCGATCAAGGCCGAGAAGCTGATCCTGATCTCCGACACGCACGGGATACGTCTTTCAGACGACCCGGACGACCTGGCGAGCAACCTGACCAAGCAGAAGATCGAAGCCCTGATCGAGTCCGGCGTGATCCAGGCGGGGATGCTCCCGAAGGTCGAGGCCAGCTTCACCGCGCTGGCCGGCGGGGTCGCCAAGGCCCACATCATCGACGGGCGGATCAAGCACTCGTCGATGCTGGAGGTGTATACGGGGCAGGGGATCGGGACCGAGATAGTGTTGTGATCTGAGATCGGAGATCTGCAATCGTCGATCTGGGGATGACACCATGGATCGGAAACAGCTTGAAGACAGGACGAAAACGCTGGCGCTTCGTGTTTTCAAGTTGGTGGACGCGTTGCCCAAGACGCCGTCCGGGCGAACGATTGCGGGGCAGCTGACTCGGTGTGCGTCGTCAGTTGGTGCTAATTACCGTGCAGCAGGCAGGGCTCGCTCTAGAAAAGAATTTGCTGCGAAACTTGGTACTGTTGAGGAAGAAGCGGATGAAACCTGTTACTGGCTGGAGTTGATTATTGAGGGGCAGATACTAAAGCCCGGGGTCGTTCAGCCCTTGTTGGATGAGGCTAAAGAGATCACCGCCATTATTGCTTCGTCGCGTAAAACCGCACGTAGTAACCTTCAATCATAGTAACGATTACAGATTGACCATTGCAGATTACCAGATTGAAGATCCTAAATGAAACATTTTTTATCGATAGCGGATGCCACGTCGGACGAACTCAAGCACATGCTGGCGGTGGCGAAGACGCTGCGTGACGAGCGTGACGCGGGCAAGGCCAATGCGCCGGTGCTGGCGGGGAAGACGCTGGCGATGCTGTTTGAGAAGCCCAGCCTGCGGACGCGGGTGAGCTTCGAGCAGGCGATGATCGAGCTGGGCGGCGACTCGATCATCATGGGCCAGGAGGTCGGCCTGGGCAAGCGCGAGGCGGTCAGCGACGTGGCGAAGGTGCTCGGCGGGATGGTCCACGGGATCGCGGCGCGGGTCTTTGAGCATCAGAAGCTGATCGACTTTGCCGAGTACGGCGGGGTGCCCGTGATCAACATGCTCAGCGACGAGTCGCACCCGTGTCAGGCGTTGGCGGACATCATGACGCTGCAGGACGAGTTCGGCGCGGACCTGTCGGGGCGGAGCGTCGCGTTTATCGGGGACGGGAACAACGTGGCGCGGAGTGTGGCGATCCTGTGTGGGCGGCTCGGCGTGCGGTTCGTATTGGCGAGCCCGTCGGGGTACGAGTTTAAGCCCGAGGTGCAGAAGCAGCTTCTGGCGGACGCGCCGGGGATGGACCTGGAAGTGATTACCGATCCGATGGATGCGGTGAAGGGCGTGGACGCGGTGTTCACGGATACGTTTACCTCGATGGGGCAGGAGGCCGAGAAGGAAGCCCGGCTCAAGGCGTTTGCGGGGTATCAGGTGAACGATGCCCTGGTGTCGCACGCGGCGGATCACGCGATCGTGCTGCACTGCCTGCCGGCGTACCGCGGGGTTGAGATTACCGATGAGGTGATGGACGGCCCGCGTAGCCGAGTGTTCCCCGAGGCGCACAATCGGCTGCACGCGCAGAAGGGCCTGCTGGCGGTGCTGATGGGGGGCGCGTAAGGCGATTATTGTTGGTTCTATTTAATCCATAGTCATCCATACACCCGACTTATAGAATATGACCACGCCTCCTCAGGACGCCGATGCCCACCCGGGACTGGACCCGTCGCACCTGGTGCTGATCGTGGTCGGGGCGCACCTGCGTGCGGAGCAGGGGGACCGTCCGTTGGCGTACAAGCTGCGCGACCAGGTCGAGGCCTGGGTGAGCAAGCACAGCGACGCGCTGGCGACGCCGATCCAGCCGGTGGTCTGCACGGATATCTGGTACCTGAACCATGGCTCGCTGCACGGTCGGCCGACGGTCAGCATCGGCGGGCCGGGCGTCAATGCGCTGTCGTCGCACTTCGCTCAGAGCATCACCGGCCAGACCGACGACGACCAGCAGGTGGTGATCCAGATCGACCCGGAGTTCACCGACCTGCGTGTCAGCATCTGGGGGACGGACCACGACCTGACGGCGAAGGGGCTGGACCTGTTCTTCAAGGACTACCTGGAGAGTTTCCTCAAGGCGGTGGCGACGCAGGTCGAGCCGGACGGTTCGTAGGCGGGGGATGCGTGTTGGATTTGTGCTGTTTGCAATCATCTATAGCTGCTCGGATAATGTAATCCGATGCAGATCACGACCTTAGAGCCGGGTAATGCCCGACAGCACGAGGAGCTTGCCGCCAAGGCGGCTGAGGTGTTGCGTGGCGGTGGGCTGGTGGTTTTTCCGACCGAGACGGTCTACGGCGTGGCGGCGTCGGCGCTGAGCGATGAGGGGGTGCGCAGGCTGCGTGAGCTCAAGCAGGCCGATGCGTCCCGGGCGTTCACGGTCCATATCCCGGACCCGGAAGACATCTCGCGGTTCGCGGAGCTGTCGATCGGGGCGACCAAGCGGTTGGCGGCGAAGGCGATGCCCGGCCCGATCACGCTGCTGGTCGAGGTCACGCCCGAGGTGATCAGCCGATCGCTTAGCGGGCTGGGGCTACAACAAGAACACACGAACCGGCTCTATCACGACGGCGTAGTAGGGCTGCGTTGCCCGGACCATCCGCTGGGCCGGATGGTGTTGGCAGCCGGTGGTCCTGCGGTGATCGCGACGAGCGCGAACCTGCCGGGCGAGCGTCCGCCGGTGGATGCGCAGGAGGCTGCGGCCGCGATCGCGGACCACGTTGATCTGATCGTGGACGGCGGGCGGTGTCAGCACGCCAAGCCCTCGACGATCATCAAGATCACCGGCGAGGGGGCGCAGCAGGAGCTGAAGGTCCAGCGTGAGGGTGTGTTTGATGAGCGATATATCCGCAAGCTGATGCGTTTTACCGTGCTGATGGTCTGCACGGGGAACACCTGCCGGTCGCCGATGGCCGAGGGGATCGCCCGTCAGATGATCGCGACCCGGTTAGGGGTTGTGCCCGATGAGTTGGGCGAGGCGGGGATCGAAGTGGTGTCTGCCGGGGCGTTTGCGGGCCTGGGGGCACCAGCGACGCCCGAGGCGGTCCGGGCGGTGGCGAATGAGGGGGTGGATATCAGCGGGCATACCTCGTCGCCTTTGACCCGGGAGCTTGTGGATTCGGCAGACGTGATATATTGCATGACCGACAGCCACCGTCAGGCGGCGTTGAGTCTGGTGCCCTCGGCCGAGGGTAAAATCCATCGGCTGGACCCGGCGGCGGACCTGCCTGATCCGTTCGGGGCGGACGACGCGGTGTACCGGGCGACGGCAGAAGCGATCCGGCGTGGGCTGACCACCCGGCTTAAGGAGTTACCGTTATGAAAATCGCATTGGGATCAGACCACCGAGGCTCCGAGGCGATCCTCGCGATCACCGACACGCTGGTGTCGGATGGGCATATCCCCGAGGCGATGGGGGTCTGCGACACGCGCTCCTGTGACTACCCGGACATGGCGTACCCGGTGGCGAACGCGGTGGCGACGGGCAAGGCCGACCGGGGCATCCTGGTCTGCGGCTCGGGGATCGGGATGTCGATCGCGGCGAACAAGGTCAAGGGGATCCGCGCGGCGCTGGTGCACGACGAGGTCGGCGCGGAGGTGTCGCGGCGGCATAATGATGCGAATGTGTTGTGTCTCCCCGCCGACATGCTGGGGGTGCGCGTGATCGAACGGATCGTGGCGGTCTGGCTGCGGACGGAGTTCGAGGGCGGACGGCACGACCGGCGGGTGCAGAAGATCCAGGCGATCGAGCAGGGGCTTGACCCGACCTCGATCAAGGCCGAGAACGCCGCCGTGGCGAACAAGTAAGACAACGAATCAAGCAGACGAATCACGGAAGACGACTCGATCCAATTCCCACACCCGGCGGCAGACCGTGCCGGGCCACGCACCGGAGTAGACATGGCTGAACAAGACTACCGAGTGACGCTGGACGGGATTGACTGGCGGGCGTCGTTCCCGTTCCTGAAACTCTTTGGCGTGTTTGGGATGGCGGTCCAGCCCGGCCGGCTGCTGCTGTCGCTGATGCTGGTGCTGCTGCTTTACTTAGGCGGGGTCGCGATGGACTTTGTCTGGGGCGAGCAGGTCTACCAAAACGAGGTCGGCGCCTACGTCAAGAACGACGCGGAAAATTTTGATCAGTGGCTTGAGATCCGGCAGGAGCGCGACACCGAGAGCTCGCCGGCCCAGAAGCAGAAGATTTTTAGCACGCTGGTCGATGAGCAGGTCGGCGCGTTTGAGCGGCTGGTGGTCTCGGCGACGGCGCTGGACTTTGGCATACGTGACCTCGCCCGGGGGCGGGGGACCGAAAGCGGGGGCGTGATCGGGGCGTTGGCATCGATGACAGTGCGCACGCCGGGCTGGCTTTACGCGGCGCACCCGGGGTTCATGGTGCTTTATCTGCTGTATGCGTTTGCGTTGACGACGCTCTTTGGCGCGGCGATCTGTCGGGTGGCGGCGATGGACGCCTGTAAACACGAGCACATCTCGGCGTTTGCCGGGCTTCGGTTTGCGCTGGACAACTGGGTGCAGGTGATGATCGCGCCGCTGATCCCGCTTGGGATCGTGGTGCTGATCCGGCTGGCGCTGGCGTTGTCCGGCTGGGTGTTCTTCAACCTGCCGGGGCTGGACGTGGTCGGTGCGGTGTTGTTCGGGCTGATGCTGCTGGGCGGGTTTATCTCGGCGATGCTGCTGATCGGGTTCGCGTTCGGCGTGAATCTGCTGACGCCGGGCATCGCGGTCGAGGGGACGGACGCCTTCGACGCGGTCAGCCGTGCGTATAACTACGTCGTCGGCCGACTCTGGCGATACCTTTTCTATACCGCGGTGGTGATTGTTTACGGCGCGGTGACGTACCTGCTGATCGGGCTGGTGGTGTTCAGCACGATCTGGGTCACCAAGGCCTGCCTGGCGTCCGGGGCGGTCGCCGAAGTGACCGAGGGCACGACCCGTCTGAACGCGATGATGCCCGATCCGCGGTGGGGACAGTTGTTGCCGGAGACGGACTGGGACAACCTAAGCGGCACGGGGACGGTCGCCGCGGCGTTGCTGATGGTCTGGATGCAGCTACTGATCGCGGTGCTGCCGGCGTTTGCGGTCAGCTACTACTTCAACGCACAGACCTGGGTGTATTTGTTGCTGCGTCGCAGCGCGGACCTGGTGGAGTTCGACGACGTGTACGTTGAGCCGGAGCCCGCCGAGGTGTCCACGCCGGTCCAGGACAAGATCGAGCCGGCGGGTTCCGCCGAAGCGGACGCGTGATGTCGGCGGCCCGGTGCTTATGTCTGTTACTGATCGTGGCGGCGGGCTGCTCGGATGAGGCCCCGCCGGCACCTGCCGAGGTTAGTGAAACAGCCTCCGAGTTACGGATCGTGACCGTTGCGCCTGCGCTCAGTCAGATGATCGTGGACCTTGGGCTGGGCGGGGCGATCGTGGGCGTGGCGGAATACGAGACGGCTGCGCCGGCGGGGCTGCCGATCGTGGGTAACTACAACGATGTGAACACGGAGATGCTGCTGGCGACGGACCCGACGCATGTATTGATGATGGTCGGTCCGGGTGGCCCGCCGGGGCGGATCAATGACCTTGCTGAGCGTGGGTTGTTTGAGTTGCACACCTACCCGTTCCCGTTGAGCATCCAGGACATCGGGCGGGTGTTGCATGACGAGTTGGATGGCTTGAATGCCGGGCCGAGCCTGGGCGAGGCGTTGGGCGAGCCGGAGCGGGCGGCGGCGTTGAAGCTGCGGATGCTGCGTCGGCTCGCGGGGATCAGCGCGTTGACGGGTTCATTGGATAAGCCGACGGTGCTGCTGGTGATCGGGACGGGGCCGGTGATGGTCAGCGGGCCGGGGACGGTGCACGACGAGCTGTTGGGTTTTGCCGGGGCGTTGAACGCGGCGGCGGACGCGACCGTGACCGCGCCGGAGTACGGGCGCGAGTCTCTGCTGGCGCTGTCGCCGCAGGTCATTTTGTTTTTGCAACCCAAAGCTCCGGGGTTGAAAGAGAACGACCCGAGGCTTTCCGCGTTTGAAGGGCTGCCGATCCCGGCGATTGAGGACGGCCGGGTGCATGTCATCAACGACCCGCTGGTGCTGCTGCCCAGCACGTCGATCACGCGCATCTGTGCCGAGATGGCCAAGGCGATCCACCCGGAAGTCGCGGGGCAGGTCGATGCGCTCATGGCGGAGGGCGGCGCGCATGAGTGAAGACGCGAAAGGCAAACCCGGATCACGCTCGACGATCGCACTGGTCTTGATGGGCGTGGTGCTGTTGGTCGCGGTGTTGGCGCGGCTGCTGATCGGGCCGACCGCGGTGGGCTGGCCGAGTGGGGAGAACGCCGGGCTGATTATCGAGGATCGGGTGATGCGGATGCTGGTCGGCCTGATCGTGGGGGTCGCGCTGTCGGTCAGCGGGGTGTCGTTGCAAACGCTGCTGCGGAACCCGTTGGCGGAGCCTTACATCCTTGGGCTGTCGACCGGTGCGGGCGCGGGGATCATGGTGCAGTCGTATGTGTATTTCCTGCTGCGTGATGAGGTGGCGGTCGGGACCAACGCCAGCGGCGCGGTGATCGGCGCGTCGGTCGTGATGCTGATCGTGTTTCTGGTCGGTCGGCGGAAGGGCGTGATCGATCCGCTTGGGCTGTTGCTGACGGGGGTGGTGCTGTCCACGATCTGCGGCGCGTTGATCCTGATGATGAACTACCTGGTTGGGCCGGGGGGGATCCGGGATGATATCTCGCGGTGGATGATGGGGAACCTGCAGGTGCCCGGCAAGTCGCAGATGATGTCGGTGTGGTTCGTCGGGGTGGCGACGGTGATGGGGCTTGGGCTATTGATTCATGCGTCGCGAGCGATGGACGTGGCGACGACGTCGGACGCGGAGGCGGTGAGCCTGGGGGTGGACCTGTCGCGGCTGCGTGGGGTGTTGTTCATGGTGTCGAGCCTGCTGGCGGCGGGCGCGGTCGTGTTGGCCGGGCCGATCGCGTTTGTCGGGTTGATCTGCCCGCACATCGCCCGGCTGGTACTCGGGCCACGGCACGGCCCGCTGCTGATCGGGTCGGCGGTGCTGGGCGCGGCGCTGGTGATCCTGGCGGACACGACCAGCGCGCTATTGAACCTCTGGCTTGGGATCGGGCTGATGCCGATCGGGGTGTTCACCGCCATCGTCGGGGGGCCGGCGTTTTTGTGGATGCTGCGCCCGCAGCTTGGGCGCGGGTCGGTGTGAGTTACGCAGGATCGCGATGATTGGCTATACTCCCGCCAATCTCTCATGAAACAAACTAAAAATCACTTTGCCGACCGTTTTCTGGAAGCCGCGAGGAAGAAGGGGGCGCCGGTGTGTGTCGGGCTGGACCCGGTGCTTGAGCGGTTGCCGTCTGGATTGGATGGCGACGCGACGCAGAGGATCGAGGCGTGGTGCCTGGGCGTGCTGGACGCGGTGGCGGAGCATGTCCCGGCGGTCAAGCCGCAGTTGGCCTGCTTCGAGCGGTACGGCGCAGCGGGGTACGCGGTGTACGAGCGGGTCGGTGTCGCGGCGAAGCGGTTGGGCCTGATCGTGATCGCCGACGGGAAGCGTGGCGACATCGGGCTGAGTTCGGCGCACTACGCGGCGGGGATGCTGGCGGGCGACGACGCGGCGGACGCGCTGACGGTGAACGCGTATCTCGGGGCCGATGGGCTGGAGCCGTTCGCGGACGCCTCGGCGGAGGTCGGGGCCGGGCTGTTCGCGCTGGTGCGCACAAGTAACCCCGGCGGCGATGCGCTGCAAGGCCTGGAGCTTGCGGACGGTCGATCGGTCAGCCAGGCGGTCGGGCAGATCGTCGCGGGCCTGGGCGCATCAAAACCGGGATACGTCGGGGAGTCGGGCTACAGCCAGTTAGGCGCGGTGGTCGGGGCGACCAAGCCGAAGGACGCGGCGGCGTTGCGCGAGCTGATGCCGCAACAACTGTTTCTGGTGCCCGGGTTTGGGGCCCAGGGCGGCGGGGCGGAAGACGTGAAGGCCTGCTTTAAGCCCGACGGCACCGGCGCGATCATCACGGCGAGTCGCTCGGTGATTTATGCCCACGAGACGTCTTCTTCCGAATGGCGAGTCGCTGTTAAGGATGCGGCGAAAGAGTTCAACCGAGAGATTTCTGCGATTCTAGGTGGATGAGGGTACGGAGGGGCAAGAAAGTGAAGAGGTAAGCGACTCGGCCTTTTGCGGCGCTCAGAGTCGGCGTTGGTAGGGTGGGGTGGCGAGCGCATTGCGGGTGTCCGCAGCAAGCTGCGGAGCTAAACGATCATCCTAATTTTATAATCCCCCGAACCCCGAACTACCGGTTCGCCAGCCAGTGGTTGATGGCTTGGTCGTATTCGCTGGTGCGCTGGAAGGCGTCGGTGGCGAGGCGGCGGCGGAGGGTGTAGCTGGTGGCGCCGTCGTTGGTGTCGATGTCGTTGCCGACCTGGTCGTACTGCCTAGGGTCGGTGACGCAGGCGACGTAGCGGTGGTTCTTGGCGGCGCTTCGGATCATGGAAGGCCCGCCGATGTCGATCTGTTCGATGGCGTCGTCGTCGGTGACGTCCGGCTGAGCGACGGTCTTCTCGAAGGGGTAGAGATTGACGCAGACCAGGTCGATGGCGGTGATGCCGTGGTCGGACATGGCCTTGGCGTGGTCGGGCTTGTCACGAAGCGACAGCAGGCCGCCGTGCACCTTGGGGTGCAGGGTCTTGACCCGGCCGTCCATCATCTCGGGGAACCCGGTGACCTGGTCGATGGGGGTGACGTCGATGCCGGCCTCGCTGAGGGTCTTGGCGGTGCCGCCGGTGGAGACGATCGTCGCGCCGTAGCCCACGAGCTTGCGGGCGAAGGGGACCAGGTCGGTCTTGTCGCTGACGGAAATCAGGGCGGTCTTGATCTTGACGAGGTTGGACATAGAGCAGTTGCTGTTAGTAACGAGGAAGGTTGCCGGTTCGCGTCAGCGTAACCGGGGTGTGTTCAGTTATCGTTTGGGGTTCAGCCGGTGGATGCGTCCGCCCGGGGAGACGACCAGCAGCGAGTTGCCCGGCAGGGCGACGACCGACTGGATGGGCATGGTCTGCACGTCCTCGATGACACGTCCGGTCCGCTCATCGACCCATCGCAGCCCGCCTGCGTATTGCAGCAGGACTTTGCCGTCATCGGTGTGGACGGCCTGTGACTGGAGGTCGGTGGTCCAGCGTTCCTTGCCGTCGGCCGCGTCGAGCGCGACCAGCCCGGCGTTGGGCACGGGGAGGAACACGGAGCGGCTGAGCATCGTCGGCGGGAGCGTGAGCTTCGTCGCGGTGCGGTAGACCCATTGGTCCTTGCCGGTGATCCGGTTGATGGCGTAGAGGGCCTGGTCGTGCGACGGGATGAAGATGCCCGAGTTGGTCGACGCCAGCGGCGCGGTGACAGGGCCGAAGGTCTTGCCGCGGAAGAGCAGCTCGCCGTCGTTGGCCTGGAGGATGGCGTAGATGCCGGCGCTGTCGGCGACGACAACGTTCTGCTGGGATACGGCGGGTGGGACGACGATGCCGCTGGTCATTTTGTAGGACCACTTGGCGTAGCCGGCGTCCAGGTCGTGCGCGAAGATGGTGCCGTCGGCGCCGCCGAAGATGGCGTATCGGCCGTTGAGCACGGGGCCGGTCTCGACGACCGAGGCCAGGGCGACGGTGGAGATCAGGTCGCCGTGGAAGACGCCGGCGGTGAAGAGGGTCGTGTCGTTGTTGAAGTAGATCCGCTCCTCGTCGCGGACCGGCGGGTAGATCGTCTCGGTGGCTTCGCCGATGACCTTGCGCCAGAGCACCTCACCATCACGGACGGAGATGCAGGACACGAGGTTGCCCGGGGACTCGACCGTGATCAGCACGTCGTCCAGCAGCGTGACCGAGGACAGCTCGGACCGGCCGGGGACGTTCAGCGGGGTCGACCAGTTGACGACGTACCCAAGCCGCGCGGCGTCGGCGGGCTCGATCAGCAGGCCCGACCGGCTCTCCCGACGGGACCAGTCGCCACAGCCGACAGACACGAGCAACATCAGGACCAGCAGCGAGCGAACCAGTAAGGTCTTATTCATACGCGGGTAACTCCGGGTAAGCAGGGGGTCGGGGCCGGACACCTGACCCATCGACCGGTTTCCAGGTCGGCAGGTGCCTGGTCAGGCAGGGTATCGGGCCATCAGCTCCCAATTTGGTGTCGATTTCAGCCCCCAAGTATCGACGCCACAAGCGACAAGGTCAAGCCGGAGGGGATTATCAGGACTCACAGGAAGTCACACGGCTTTGCCGGGATGTTTGCCTGTAAAACGTCCTCAAGACCTCGCGGGCGGTCATGATTCAGGAAATGGCGGGTATGTCGTCTGGCCTGAAGCGGCCACCCGGATGAATGGCCGTTGTATTACGCCGCCTCGGACGGCTTGGCGGATTCGCCCTGTTCGATCTTCTGGACCCAGCCGTCGAGGATGCCCACGAGCTTGGGGATCTCGGGCTTGGCGATCTGGGCGTTGGCGCCGCAGGCCTCGCCCTTGTGGCGGGTGTCGTCGGTGATCAGGGAACTGAAGAGGATGATGGGGATGTTTTGCAGGGCCGAGGTGCCTCGGGTCTGTCGTGTCAGCGCCAGGCCGTCCATCTGGGGCATCTCGATATCGGAGATGAGGATGTCGGGCTTGGCCCGTGCACCCTTCACAGAGGCCTGCACGGCGTTCCAGCACTCCTGGCCGTTCTTGAACAGGTGGATCTGGG
>CBDUNP010000025.1:0-15791 GCA_965368605.1 uncultured bacterium
GCAGTTCGATCAGCGTAAATCCTTTGTGCCGGTTCATGGCAGGGGTCTCCAAGTGGTTGCCCGGGTAGAGCCTCGGGCGGGGTGCTAAATATAGATGAGGCGTTGTCGGTCAAGAACGTGCGTCGGCGTTGGCCGGCGCACGTTGGGGGTTTGGTGGTATGACATCCGCGATCGTCGCAGCGAGACGAAGCCGACCGCACCGGCAAATAGCGCCGCGCTGGCGGGCTCGGGCACAAAGGCGGCCGCGTACTGGTCGGCGGCCTCCTGCGCGGAGAGCGTGCGGTTCCAGATCGCGACCTCGTCGATGTCGCCGTTGTACCGGTGGCCGTTGTTTCGGCCCTTGCCGATCCGGTTGCGGAAGTCGAAGTCCATGACCTCGTCGAGCACGCCGGGGTTATTCACCGGGTCGGACTCAAAGATGATCGGGGAATAGGTCGCGGAGCTGAACCCAAGCGAGACCTGCTCGCCGCCGGCGAGCGTGCCGCCATCGACGTAGACATTCAGAATGCCTGCATCGGTGTTGATGTCGTACTCCCATGCGGCGGCGACGTGGTGCCAGGCGCCGTCGGAGTAGTCGGTCGAGCCGTCGGTCACGGTGGAAAGCGTGAGGACTTCGCCGGTCTCCAGGTACAGGCCCAGCGTCCCGTTGCCGTTGCCGTCGTCGCTGAGCCGGAGGCTGAGGTTGTGGCCGGAGCCCTCGTCGCCGCGCCAGAGCGTGCCGTTCATGGCCCCGCCGTCGTTAGGATCAGTGGCGTTGACCCACATGCTGATGGAGCTGGCGGCCATGGTCATGGACTGGCGTGGCGAGGTGAGGTTGGTCACGACGCTGCCGGAGCCGGTGTTGTTGAAGTTGTACGCGGTGTTGCCCGCGCCGAATCCCAGGAACCCGCCGCCGGGCGTCATGCTCGCACCGCCCAGCACGATGTTCCCGCCGACGTTGGCGTTGTTCGTGAAGTTGCCGGCCCCGAGCAGGGCGTCCAGGTTGTTGATAGATTCAGGCATGGGGGTTGTCGCGGTGCTCTCGTTCATTTCCCAAAACAGTAAAGGCGTCTGACTTGCGACTTCTGACAGGTAGCTCGCCGAGGCGTCCTGCACGCTCATTCCCAGTGCCGCTGCCGCGGCGCCTACCCCCGCCATCGATTTAAAGAATCTGCTGCCAATCATCTCTCTCCTCCTCCAAAGTTGTGTGGAACTAGAAACTCAGAAAACCATCTAACGCTGCACTTGGGCCGACGAAGGCTCAGGCGCTTGTGACTATTGTCCGCCAACGCAGATTCATTGACACTGCGGGCCGGATCGCCCGCATACTCGCAAGGGGTCAGCCCCCTTTAAGTTCCAAAGGATAAGTCTCGTGAACAGATGCGTAGTCGCCCTGCACCTGCCGAAGCAGCAGGTTCGCGATATCGGCCCCGATCTGCTCGGGCGTGACGCTCGAACTCAGGTGTGGGAAGCCGGGGTCGCTGTGCCCGGGGCGACGGTAGAACGCCATCAACGCGATCGCGTGTTTCGATTTTTTGTTAGCCGCGGCATCGACGGATTGCTTCGCGACATTCGCCAGGAACTCGGTCGCGCAGAGGATGCCGGTCGACGATCCCGGATTGGCTTTGAGGAACCGGGTCAGCTCGACATCGACCAGTTCCTCGTCCTGAGGCATACAACGCAGCGTCAGCCCGCCACGCCCGGGGCCGAGCTTCGCCAGCCCGCGGTGGATCGCGTCGAGGAACAGGTGGTCGCCGGCGTGCAGCCGTTCACGCATCAGCATCAGCATCCGTTCGCAGCCGCTCTGACGCATCAGGTAATCAACGAGAAGCTCAGCCTCGAGTTCGTGGTCCCGGTCGATCGAACACAGCGGCTCGACCGCGGGGTAGGGCGTGCCGTGTACAACCGCAGGGCATCCGCTCTGCGTGACGATCCGTTGCGTGGTCAGCGACGCACGCACGAGCACAAACGCTTCCTGCCCGTCGGCTTTGAGCGCCTGGCTGACCAGGTCTTCAACGTAAGGCCGTTCATCGCTTAACGGCAGGAAGTTAAATTGAATGCCGACACGTGGCATCTCGCCCTGAATCCCCATGACCACGCCGTCCGCAAGCACGCCCTCAGACTTAAAGTAGTCTTCGCGGACCAGCAGGTGGATCCGATCGATCCCCGCGCCGGTCTGGGGCAGGTCTTCTTCGAGCGTGATGACGGTGCCCAGCCGCTGCTTGCGCGTCACGACGCGGCGCTTGGCCAGCAGCTGCAGCGCGCGGTTCGCGGCGTGCGTGCTGACCTGGAACTGCCGGGCGGCGTCTGCGGAATTGAGATATTGATCACCAGGCTTCAGCTCGCGGTTCTTGATGTCCGCGCGGATCCGGCTGGCGAGTTCGACGATATTGTTGGATGGGCTATTGCTAGACATCGCACCATAGTATAGCCCAATTATTTTCTGGATACAAGATGTATTTCTGTAAAAATTACCCCAAAACAACGATTATTTGCCCTGGCCAGATTAATTATTGTCGTGGGCGATCGCCGCGGGGCTCGGCGGGCCGCGTAAGGCCCAGGCCTTAAACTGCTTAATAATAGCCATTTAATGGCTATTTTGAGCGATGGTTGCGGCCCGGGTACCCCCGAAATCTCCCGCTGGCGAGCGGGTAATATATTTTCTGATAACTGGGAAATATCTATTGACACCACGCCGCCTTTGGTTATATTTAGGGTGTTGAGCGGTTTTTTACACTCGGATAACACCGCTTTGGTGAGGGATTGCGGATCTTATTCAGACGTTTTCAACAGCCGGATCGTCTTCGGCCAGGCCTTCGGGCCCATCCAGATGGTGGGTGAACAACTTAATGTGTCTTACTGACCCCTGCCGCAATGCTCCCGCTTGGGGGCCACGCGCAGATTCTTCTTCGCGGTAAGCGAAGTCATCTTGAACGCACTTGGAGGTACACATGTCGAGAGAGAAATCATATACCAGCCGATACGCCGTCCTTACGGCAGCACTCGCGATGGGGGCCGCAGGCCATGCCGCACAGGCGGGCAACTACTTAGACGTCGTCGCGACCCAGACGCCGCTGATCTATTACGAATTCAACGAGACCGGCGTGGTCGATCCGGTCCCCGCCGCCATCGACAACATCAGCGCACTGCTCGGCCCTGACCTCTACGTCAACGACGCTCTGCCCGGCAGCGATATCGTTTTTGGCGTCGCCAGCATGACCCCCGCCGGCGGCTTCGACGGCTTTGGTGCGGGCAACACCGCCTACAACTTCAACACGTCGAATGCCGGCAGCGTCGTGACCCACCTGTTCGCCGAAGACCCGTTGAACACCGACACCACGCACAACCCCATGACCATGGCCGGCAGCTCGATCAGCATGTGGTTTAATACCTCCGACCCGAACCTCGCCGACCCGTTCGCCTCGGGCGTTCTCTGGCGCGGTGACGAGGGCTCGGGCCACAACCTCAACCTCCGCGTGATCGACGCCGGCGGCAACGGGATCGTGACCCTGAACCTCGAAGAAGGCGAGTTCATCACCGTCGCCAACGGCACCGATGGCTCGACCGACTACTCCGACGGTGCCTGGCACCACGTCGTCGCCACTTGGGAATACGACATGGTCGCCGACTCGGGCATGCTCAATGTCTATGTAGACGGCGGCACGCTCGCCGGCGGCGAACAAGTCTCCACCGCGTTCGACTCCACCTCGTACGCACCCATCCTTCAGGAATCCGACCCGGTCAACAACCCCGGCGTGTTCGACGACGTGATGGACTTCGACTGCCGCAACCGCGTCGGCAAAGGCCGTAACACCAGCCACCGGTTCAACGGCGACAGCGACGAGGTCGCCGCCTGGAACCGGGCCCTGACCGAACAGGAAATCGCTGACCAGTACGCCGCCGCATTTGAGGAAGGCAGCGGCCTCCCCGGCGACCTGGACGGTGACGGGTTCGTCGGCATCGATGACCTGAACCTGGTCCTGGCTAACTGGAACCAGAACGTCCCGCCCGCCAACCCGCTGGCCGACCCATCCGGTGACGGCTTCGTTGGTATCGATGACCTTAACGAGGTGCTGGGCAACTGGAACGCGGGCACCCCGCCGACCGCAGGTGCCGCCGTGCCCGAGCCTTCCACGCTGGCGTTGATCGGCCTGGCCGGCCTCGCCTCGCTCCGCCGCCGTGCCTGATAACAATCAGTTGTGAGTACAAACCGGAGGGGTAACGGCCTTCGGAGCGTGCGACCAATGAACATAGTGTGTGTAGCACTGAGAGCGGGCGCCCTGAACAGGGTGTCCGCTTTTTTAACACGATGATTAAACTCGGATCGGGGTATCTTTCTTAATGCAGTATGTAGCAAGACTGGCCGCTATAGGTCTCTGGTGTTTTCTGGCGTCTTCATCATTGGCCTGGGGTATCGACCTGCCCGAGGTATTCCGGGATCACATGGTCATCCAGCGTGACGTGGCCGTGCCGATTCACGGCAGGTCGCAGCCCGGTGCAGAGGTCACGGTGACGATTGCCGGGCAGAGGCATCGGGCCACTGCGGATCAAAACGGCGAGTGGCGGGTGACATTAAACCCGATGCCCGCCGACGCGGTCGGCCAAACGCTGACGGTGACCAGCGGCGAGCAGGCCTTAACCCTCAGCGATGTACTCGTCGGTGAGGTCTGGTTCTGTGCCGGGCAGTCGAATATGGCCTGGCCACTCGAAAGAACACCGCGCGGTGCAGATGAGGCTGGAGCAAGCCAATCCTTGAAAACACTGCGACTCTTCGACCCGCAGCAGCTTGTCGAGGGCGGCTCGAAGCCCTGGCCCGTTGAGCAGGTGCGATCCCTGTCGGCCGAGAGCTTCTATCAATATGACGGCTGGACCCCCGTCGATGAAAAATCCGCCGGGCGGTTTTCCGCGATCGGGTATTACTTCGGGAAGAAGCTGGTCGGTGAGCTGGGCGTGCCGGTCGGCCTGATCGATGTCGCGGTGGGGGGGACGCCGATCCAGGCCTGGGTCCCCCGGCAGCAGGTGCTGGATAACCCCGAGTTCCGCTCACTTGAAGAAGACTTTCTTGATAGTGAACGCGCCGACCTGTTCATTAATCGTCGGCCTAACGAGCAGATGAAGCTGTGGGTCGAGGCCGGCCGACCGGGTCCGATGCCCGAGCATTACTACCGCCCCGGGTTCATGTACCGCGCCGCGATCAAGCCTTACGCCGACTTCCCCATCGCCGGCATCCTCTGGTATCAAGGCGAGTCCAACGCGGAAGACGCAGCGCTTCACGACAAACTGTTCCCCATGGCGGTCAAGGCCTGGCGTAAAAACTTTGCCCGACCGGACCTCCCCGTATTCTGGGCGCAGCTGCCGGGGCTGTATCGTTACGCCTGGCCTGAGTTCCGTGAGAATCAGTCGGACCTGACAAGGATCGATCAGGCCGGCATGGCGGTCACCATCGACGTGGGGGACCCCAAAGACATCCACCCCCGCAACAAGCAACCGGTCGGCGACCGCCTGGCGCGCCTCGCGCTGCGCCGGGTTTATCAGAAGCCCGTGATCGATTCCGGGCCGACACTCAAGCACGTCCAGCGTGTCGGGGGATCGCTTGAATTAACGTTCGACAACGCCGCGAATGGAATCGAGCTGCGGGAAGACTCAACCGGGGCCGCCGGCTTCTGGGTCGCGGGTGAGGACCGCCGGTTTGCCCGGGCCGAAGCGACCCTGTCCGATGGCAAGCTCACGGTGACCAGTGAGCATGTCCCCGAGCCCGTCGCGGTGCGTTACGCATGGGAAGCCTACCCCGCGGTGACGCTGTATAACAGCGAAGGCCTCCCCGCTGCGCCGTTCCGGTCAGATGACTGGCCTGCGATCCGCGTGGCCTGTGTCGGCGACAGCATCACCTTCGGCATGGGGACCAGCAACGCCAACATCCACAGCTACCCCGCGCAGCTCGAAGACCGGCTCGGCCCGCTCTTTGACGTCCGAAACTACGGCGTCTCCGGTGCGACCGTCGTGGACGGCTTTGTCCTGAAAAACTGGGAACGCTGCTACGCCCTGCAGCTCCCGTACCGCCGATCCATCTTTCATAACCCCGATGTCGTAGTCATCAATCTCGGCATCAACGACGTGAACGTTGACCCGTTCGACGAAGGCAAGTTCGTGTCGGACTACAAGGCTCTGATCAACAGCTACCGCTCACTGCCCAGCCAGCCCAGAATCTTTATCTGGGGCCGGCTTGCGCCGATCCACGAGGGGCACCGCTTCTACCGACACCCGAGGCTGGCAAAGATTCAGACGGCGCTTCATCGTGTGGCGGATGAGACCGGGGTGTCGGTCATTGACATGGCGTCTCCCCTGAACGATCAGGCCGGGCACTTCCCGGATAAAATACATCCCGACGACACCGCCGCAGGTATCATCGCCGACACCGTGCTGGACGCCCTGACTAATGCGGGCCTGCCCACGCCGCCACAGAATGAAAAGTTACAGCAAGCATCCGCCTTGCCCGGCGCGTTGAGCATGGCAGATCGCGAGGAAGTCATCGCCCGTTCCCTGCGTGTGACACGGTTCCTCGCCGAGAAATACACCCATGAGTCCGGGCCGATGGTGCTCAAGCCGGTGGCGGTCCCGTTTGGCGACGACCTGAAAGGCAACAACACCCACTTCGGCTGGCCGGTCGCTACTAAGGCGGGGGATGCGTTGATCGTCGTGTTCCTGCGTCAGCCCCAGCACACCACGCGATGGGGGATCAGCAAGCCTAAAGATACATACCTGAGCAGGGTCATGATGACCCGTTCGACCGACGCCGGACAGACCTGGTCCACCCCGGTCGACATGCGCAGCTTTGCGAAGACGCCCACCGAGGGCTGTCGGCTTAAGTTCGGCAGCGGCATGGTGACACGCGCCAACGGCGACGTGGTGCTTGTCTCTCCCTACGGCGTCTTCATCTCCAGCGATCAGGGCGTCAATTGGGAACACATCCCCGAGGCCTACAGCCGGACGGACCTGCCCGAGCCCGACGCGAACAACGGGCCAAAGCTGGTCGAACACCCCGAGTTCGGCCTGGTCACCTTCGGGCACGGCAAGGACGAAGAGCTGCTGATCCGATATTCCAAAGACGGCGGGCGCAGCTGGGATCAGACGATGTATCCGATGCCCGAGCCCTGGGCGCACCCGATCGAACCGACCGCCATCATGCACGAAGGCTCACTGCTGATCGTTGCGCGTTGTCACGGCGAAGAAAGCTTCGAGCCGGACCGCAAGACATGGCGCTACATGCAGGCGTATTCGCCTACGGGGTGGTTGCCGATGACGCCCGCGCTGACGACGATGCGTGTCACCGACATCCGCGACGAGATCGATGTCAGCGGCTACGGCGCGTGGTCGCAGGACACCGTCGCGCTGGACTACAACCCGGTGACCAAACGCTTCGAGGCGGTCTGCACCAACCGCAACGGCGGCGGGCAGGGGCGCGAGCAGCAGCGGATGCGCATGACGCTGAACCTTTGGAGCATCGACCCGGCCGAATTGGCTGGGGGCAGCGGAGAGTGGCGCTTCGAGGGCACGCTGTTGACGCGCGGCGGCACGATGATGACCGGCGCCGACGGGATGCACCCCGGCGGGGCGGTGACCGACGCCGAGGCCGGCGTGCAACACATCTTTATCTACCTGGGGCAACACCTCGGCCCGGCCTCGGTCTTCAGGCTCACACGCACGCTCGACACCCCCGCGCTCGTCAGATGGCTGGAGCAATACCCGGAATAATCTACGTTATCTTAGTCAGGCGGATAATCCATACGCCCGCCCGCACCCTTATATGAGTACATACAAAAAATGAAACCACTTCAATCAGAACAGATCCGAGGCACCTGGGGTACGCTGCTGCTGCCGATTGACGATAACGACGCCATCGACTTTGCGATTCTAGGGGACGAGATCGACTGCCTGATCGACGCCGGCGTAGACGGGATCTACTCCAACGGCTCGGCCGGGGAACTGCATAATCAGGACGAGGATGAGTTCGACCGCATCAGCTCGATCCTCGCTGAAAAGTGCGAAGCGGCCGGCATGCCCTTCCAGCTCGGAGCGAGTCACATGGACGCACGGGTCAGCCTCGGTCGGGCGCAGCGTGCCGCGGCGCACAAGCCCGGCGCGATGCAGTTGATCCTGCCGGATTGGGTCCCGTGCAGTGAGGATGAAGCGGGGGACTTCCTCGAACGCATGGCCAAGGTGATCGCCCCGGTCGGCATCGTGCTTTACCTGCCCGGCCACGCCAAGCGGGCATTCGATATCCCCGCTATCGGTCGGCTTGCTCAGCGCGTCCCCTCGCTTGTCGGGCTCAAGGTCGCCGGCGGTGACAAGGCCTGGTACGACGCGATGCATCAGCACGCGCCGCACCTGTCCGTCTTTGTCCCCGGGCACGACCTGGCCACCGGCACGCAACTCGGGGCGCACGGCTCGTACAGCAACGTCGCCTGCCTCTCGCCTCGCGGCGCCGTCCGTTGGCAGTTGAGCATGCGCGACGACATGGCCTCGGCCCTGGAGCTTGAAGCACGCATCAAGCAATTCATGACCGAACACATCGTCCCGTACCGTGACGTTCACCACCACAGCAACACGGCGTTAGACAAACTCCTGGCCGCCATCGGCGCGTGGGGACGCGTCGGCACCCGGCTGCGCTGGCCCTACCGCGGTGTGCCGGCGCAGGAGGCCGAGCGGCTGACCCCGATCGCCCAGGAAATGCTCCCCGAGTTGTTTCAGGCGTAGCCCCAGCCAGAAAAATAAAATCACAATCAATCATATAGTAGAAATTATTCACGCTTGTCACGTCGGCAGATAGGCCGGTGTTTAATTTTATGCCTTTATTTAAGGCGTAATTCGTTTGTGGTGGGCGCGGGGGTCGCAGCGAAAATCTGGAAATGTGTGGAATAATAAAAGATAATATCTTGAATAAGTAGAAATATAGTGTACCCTGTGCCCTTGATGAAGAGCCCCTCGCCGTATCCGCGAACGATCACCCACCTGGCGGACCGTATCCAGAGCGATATCCGCAGGCGCGACCTCTCCGAGGGCGATCGCTACCTCAACGCCAGCGAGGCCGCCAAGCGTTTCCGGGTTAGCACCAACTCCGCCAACCGCGCCCTTCAGCTGCTTGCCAAGCGTAGAGTCGTCACCCGCAAGCAACGCGCCGGCACGTTTATCCATCGCGGCCTCAGTGGCGACACGGCCCTGAACACCATCGGCCGAGTCCATCTGTTGGTGCATGAGCGCTACCTTAAAGAAGAGGGCGTCCTAACCGACGGAGTCCTGCTTGGGATCCAATCCGCGCTGCCCGGCGCAACCATCGAGTTCAACTTCATCCCCCCGGACAATGAAAAAGAGTTCATCGGCCAACTCATCCACGGCGCGGATCAGTCCGACGTGGCTCACGCATTTGTGCTCGTGCGTGCGTCGCTGTTGTGTCAGCGGATGATCGCGGACGCCGGCTATCCCGCCGTGATCCACGGCACGCCTTACCCGTGTATCCACCCGATCAATTCCCTGGACCGCGACTGGGATCAAGCGGCCGTGCTCGCCGTCGATTACCTGACCAAGGCCAAGTGCTGTCAGTTCCTGATCCTGTCCAGGGAGGTCAGCTCGCCGGGGCTGCACCGGTCCATCGATGCCATATCCAAGCAGCTTGAGCTAAGCGGCGTCAAGCAGACCAGCGTAGTTCTCCGCTCCCTGTATGCGGATGCCGAACTCGTCGCGGCGGAGATCGATGAAGTCCTCTCGTTATCGCCCGGGAAGAAGCTTGGGGTGATCGGTCTATCCGAGCCGCTCTGTGAAGCCGCGTTGAGCCACCTGCGTTCGCTCGATTCCACGAAGCCGGGCTACAGCGTGGTTTCCGCGATTCATTACAAGCGTACCGGGCGGTCCGAGCCGGACTATCCCTACCTTATGCCGGTCTCCTCCGCCGAGCAGATGGGCGAAGACATCGGGCGGATTCTGTTAGAGGCCAGGCCGCACGGGCCGCGCAGCACGTCCCGCCGGTATCCGATGCGGCTGGTCTGCCCGGATTAGTTCCGCTGTCCACCGGGCACCGGAAGGGCAAGGGGCCCTCAATCAACTGATAAACATGACGTATTCCAGACAGCCATGAAGATACATTCCATCCGATGCATCCTGGTCAGTGCCCCTTACGCGACCCCCGACGACGACGAGGTGCGGCTGCACCTGCGCTCGGGATTGCGCTCGGCTTCACTGATCCGAGTGCAAACCGATTGCGGTGCGGTCGGCGTGGGTGAGACCTATGCCGGTGTGTACGCGCCTGAAGCGGTCAAGGCACTTGTCGCGCAGTTCGAACAGGATCTGGTCGGGACCGACGCCGCCGATGTCCAGGCCGTCTGGGATCGGGCGCACCTCGCCAGCCGGTACTGGGGCCGGTTCGGGATCAGCCAGAGCGTCATCGGCGGGATCGAGATGGCACTTTGGGACCTCAAAGGCATCACGGAAAACAAGCCCGTCCATGAACTGCTCGGCGGTTCATGCCACGACACCTTGCCCGTGTATGCAAGCGGCGGAAACACCAAGCCCGAGCCCGAGCTCCGCGCCGAGATGGCCGAATATCTTCGGCAGGGTTTTCAGGCCGTCAAGATCCGCATCAACAACATGCCCGAGCTGGATCGGATCGTGGACAAGGTCCGTGTCTGTCGGGAAGCACTGGGCGATGACTGTGCGCTGGCGGTGGACGCGGCGCAGGGGCTGGCGCGTGAGCCCTGGTCGGTCGAGTACGCATTAAAGGTGGCTCGCGCGATCGAACCATTCAACATCCTCTGGCTCGAAGAACCCGCCGCGGTGAACGACACGCGCGCCTACGCCGCGATCCGCAAGCAGTGCCCCATCAAAATCGCCGGCGGCGAAACCGCGACCAGCCTGCACGAGGCGCAGGCTTATGTCGACGACGACGCGCTGGACCTGTTCCAGCCGGACGCCACGCTCATCGGCGGCCTCGGTGTGCTGCGTACCGCTGTCGATCGTTTTTGGGAGAAGTCGGTCCCCTTCGCGGTTCACGCCTGGTGTAGCGGTGTCGGGATGATGGGGAATTACCACGCCGCGTTTGCCTCGCCGGGCTGCCAGATCCTTGAGCTGCCCAGTGTGCCCAATCCTTTACGCGACGGCGTGCTCGCCGAGCCGCCGCCCATGATCGACGGCCGGATCAGTGCGCCCTCCGCGCCTGGTTTAGGCATTAACGTCCCCGACGACCTTGAATCAACGTATCCCTACAAGCCCGGCACGCATTACCGCGTCCTGGGTGCTTATGAATAGAGACCTGTTGTGCAACAGATACTGATTGCGGTTAATGAGTTGACGGACGCCCATCTCCAGCGGATTCAAGACGCTGCTAAGGGCTGGGCGCAGATCGTCCGGATCGACCAGTCCGCCGCTGCCGCGGAATATCAGGCCGCGTTATTAAACGCGCAGGTCGTCTTCGGTTGGCCGCCGCCGCAGGGCCTTGCCGACTCGCCGAACATCCGCCTGGCGCAGCTATGCAGCGTCGGCTACGACCCGTACCTCACGGTATCGCTGGATCAGAAGCAAGACTTCGCGCTGTGCAACGCCCGCGGCGTGGCTTCGGTCCCGGTGGCGGAGCAGACGATCGCGATGATGTTTTCCCTGTCGCGCCGCGTCAATGTGCATGTGCGTGACCAGCAGCAACACACCTGGCGGCGGGCCGATGAGTACCGGATCGTTGATGGGGCGACGATGTGTGTGGTCGGGCTTGGGGCGATCGGTTCGGCGATCGCGGTGCGGTGCGCCGCGCTGGGTATGAAAGTCATCGGCGTCACGCGGACCGGTCTGGAGCCGACACGCCCGCCCGTCTCGCGCATCTACGGCTTCAGCGACATCAAACGTGCGCTGGCCGAGGCGGATCACGTCGCCGTAAGTATGCCCGCGACCCCGATGACCGAGGGTGTTTTTGATGAATCCATGTTCCGAGGCATGAAACAAGGCGCGTGTTTTTACAACGTCAGCCGGGGGAGCCTGGTCGTCGAGCCCGACCTGGTCCGTGTCTTGAAGGACGGCCACCTCTGGGGCGCGGGCCTGGATGTCTTCGCAACCGAACCGCTCCCCGAAGACCACCCGTTCTGGGACATGCCCAATGTCGTCATGGCTCCGCACGTCGGTGGCAGATATGTCCAGGAGTTCGACCACCTCTGCGACCTGTTTGTTAAGAACCTGGAGCGTTACCGCGATCAGAAAGAACTTATTAACCGAGTCGACCTGACTAAATAGCGATAGCAACTACACCCCTGTTTACACAAAATTTACCTGGAGGATACTGATCATGATGTCCGCAACACGACCACCCATCCATGCCGCACGTGCCTGTTCTGTTTTGATGTCGCTTCTTGTCGGATGCCTGCTGCTGGGGCAGGGGGCGGGCGTTGCGTCGGCGGATGACCATGTCGGCGATCCCGCCGAGCCGATGTTCGAGTTGGTTGACATCTTCAACGCAGGCGACGCGGGCTACAGAACCTATCGCATCCCCGCGCTATCGATCGCCCCCGACGGCACGCTCATCGCCCTGTGTGCCGGGCGCTTCGACGGCCACAGCGACTGGGTCAACATCGATACCTGGATCAGGCGCAGCACCGACGGCGGCAAGACCTGGACCGAGCCGCAGATCGTCACCGATGACGGCCAGAACCTCGTCGAGAACGCCACCATGATCGTCGATCACGAGACCGGCGAGGTCCACCTGATGTATCAGATCCTCTACCAGCGTGCGTATCACAAGGTCAGCAAGGACAACGGCGCGACTTGGTCGCCGCCACGCGAGATCACCTATGTATTCGACGTGTTTCGTGAGCGCGAAAACTATAAGACCGAGATCATCGCGATGGGCCCCGGCCACGGGATCGTCCTGGACAGCGGGCGATACGTCGTCCCGATCTGGCTCTCGACCAGCCACGCGCACCGACCCTCGATCATCTCCACCGTCTACAGCGACGATCAAGGCGAGACCTGGCAAGCCGGCGACATCATCGCCCGCAACACCGAGCATAACCCCAACCCCAGCGAGCACGTGCTCATCCAGCTGGACGACGGGCGGGTGATGTCTAACATCCGTTGCGAATCCAAGAAGTACCGCAGGCTGCAATCTTTCAGCAAAGACGGCGCGACCGGCTGGTCCGAGCCGCAGTTCCACGAGGGCCTGTTCGACCCGATCTGTTTCGCTAGCATGCGTCGGCACTCCAGCGCCAAGGACGGCGGCAAGAGCCGTATCCTCTTTGCCAACCCTTACAGCGAAGACTTCCCCGAGGTCGTCCTCAAGTGGGGCGCACGCCAGCGCCGCAACCTGACGATGCGCCTCAGCTACGACGAGGGCAAGACCTGGCCCGTGTCTAAAGTTATCGAGTCCGGACGCAGCGGGTACAGCGACATCGCGGTCGCCCCCGACGGCACGATCTACTGCATGTTTGAGCGTGGCGGGCTTTCCGAGAAGCTCGGTGCTTTTGCACCGTCCAAGATGACCGTCGCGCGTTTCAATCTCGCCTGGCTCACCGATGGCAAAGACACCGGCGCAGACGAGTAAGCAGACGCCCTGGCGTATTGGTCTGGATCACAATCTTAGTCACCGGAGTCTGATGATGCGTTTCATGAGCGTGCTGGGTGTCGTTGTTGTGCTGCTCTCTCTGTGGTGTGTCCCGGTTGTGGGTGCGGAAGCAAAGCGGCCCCGGCCGGTCTGTTTCTGGCCCCTGGAGCGGGTTGAAGACAACACCATTATCCTCGACGCGATGCAGTCCGGCGGGAACGGCCGGCTGATGGGGGCGCGGGTGGTCGAGGCCGGCTACGACGGGCGGGCGCTGACCTTCGACGGCAAGGACGACGCCGTATTGATCGCCAAAGCGGGCAACGAGCTCTTCACCGGCGAGACATGGAGTGTGTCGTTCTGGTTCCGGCGGTTCGCGCAGACACCCGGCGGCGAGAGCCGGCTGCGCGTCATGCTGGCCGTGGGCGACGCCGAGAACCTGTCGATCAATGCCGTGCGCGGCGACGCGGACCAGCTTCATATCCGTATCAATGAGTCGCAGCGAAACTTCGACTTCCCGTATGACATGGGATGGCACCACATGGTGGTGGTGCGTGAGGGTGGCACGGTCAGCATGTATGTTGACGGCACGCTGCTGGGGACGCTTGCCGCCGATACCGTGGCCGCCGCGCCGCTTCGTTTCGGACACGACGGCACAGACGCCCACCCCTCTCGCCACTTCAACGGCCTGCTCGACGAGATCCAGGTCTTCGATCAGGCGCTGACACCAACACAGATCGACGGCATGTACGGGCTTAAACCCCCGGCGGTCTCGATCCCGTTTATCGCGGGGAACTACGGCGGGGACCCGCGCTACGGGCTGTTCCGCATCCCGGTCTCGCTGACCGCCGCCGACGGCACGGTGCTGGCGATCTGCGAAGGCCGATCCGAGACCGGCGCTGACTACGGCAACGTCGATCTGGTCCTCCGCCGAAGCACCGACAACGGCAAGACCTGGGAGCCGCTGCAAGTCATCTGGGACGACGGCATGAACACCTGCGGCAACCCCACGCCCGTCCTCGACCGCGACACCGGGCGCATCTGGATGGTTGCCTGCCACAGCCTGGAGAAAGACACGCAAACAGTGCTCCAGACCGGCAGCCCCGAGGGCCGACGCACGCTATGGACTTTCTACAGCGACGACCACGGCAAGACCTGGTCCAAGCCCACCGAGATCAGCGATCAGATTCTGGACCCCGCCTGGCGGTGGTACGCGACCGGCCCCGGGGTGGGGATTCAACTGCAAGACGGCCGACTGGTCATCCCCGCGACCCGCAACAAGGGCAGCGATGGGGGGAGGTCTGCCAAATCGCACGTGATCTACAGCGACGACCACGGCAAGACCTGGCAACTCGGCGGCGAAGCGGGCGACCGGATCAGCGAGGCGCAGGTCGTCGAGCTCGCCGACGACAGGCTGCTGTTAAGCGCACGCCGGGTCGGCAACCGGGCCATGCTGATGTGTCAGGCCTACAGCGACGACAAGGGCGCGACCTGGTCCGACGTGTATCAACACCCCCAGCTCATCTCCCCAGGCGGGAACTACGTCGGCTACTCCGGCGGCTGCCAGGCAAGCATGCTCCGGCACACGCGGGCCGACAAACAGGACCGCAACCGGCTGATCTTCACCAACCCGGCCAACCGCTACCCGTACGGCGCCAAAGGCCGGATCAACATGACTCTGCGCGTTTCGTATGACGAGGCCGAGAGCTGGTCATTCAGCCGTCAGCTCCACGCGCGGTGGTCCGCCTACTCCTGCCTGACCGTGCTCGACGACCACAGCATCGGCGCGTTGTATTCCTGGGGCGACAAGATGCGCTACGAACGGATCGTCTTCGAGCGCGTGAACCTATCTTGGTTGACCTATGGCCAGGACCACGCCCCCGCGACCCCGCTGCCCCCGAAGTGGGTCCGTGCCGAAGCCCAAGCCGACGGCCGCGCCCGCATCCAATGGGACAACGTCGCAAATACTCAGGGCTGGCAGGTCCTGCGATATGTCGAGGGTGTCGACGGAACAGCCCAGCTCATCGCCGAACTCCCGGAAGACACGAACGAATACACCGACGCAGACGCCCCCACCGACCTGACGGCCTACTATCGCGCCGTCCCCTACAACGCCCACGGGCAGCCGCCATTCGTCCCCGTGGCACGCATCCACCCACACTGACACGCCCGTGGACTATTGACGGCCTTCATCACATAAATCTGAGGTGAACCGAACCTGACAAGGAATCCGGATCAAAGCGGTGGG
>CBDUNP010000026.1:0-15789 GCA_965368605.1 uncultured bacterium
CTCGATGCCGGGCAGGTCGGGCAGACCGTCAGTTGGTACCCCCGGCAGGTGCGGTTCTTCTCAAGCCCCGAACGCATCGCCATCGCCGGCGTGCCGTTGGGGACCAGCGATCAGGAGAAGGCCACCCGCGAGCAATACCTCGCCTACCTCCGTGGGATTGTTCAGCAGTTCGGGCTGAAGGTCCATACCTACCAGCGTGTGATGAAGGTGCAGAAGCAGGACGAAGGCTTCCTCGTACAGACCCGTCGCGGAAGTGAGCAGTTGGCCTATCATGCCAGACAGGTTGTCCTGGCGATCGGCGACATGCACCACCCGCAGAAGCTGAACATCCCCGGCGAAGACCTCGGGCATGTCAGCCACTACTTCGACGAACCCCATCGATACTTCGGGCAGGACTTGTTGGTTGTTGGCGGGCGCAACTCGGCTGTGGAAACAGCGATCCGTTGCAGCCGGGCCGGCGCGAAGGTGACACTCTCGCACAGGCGTCCGAAGTTCGACGACACCTCGATCAAGTACTGGCTGCTGCCGGAGATTCAGGCGTTGGTCAAGTCCGGAGAGATCACGTATCTGCCGAACACCACGCCCACGCGCATCTGCGACACCCACGTCAGGCTGGTCAAGACCCTGGACACCGGGGAGATCGATCCCAACGCCGGCGACACCGACGGGCCGAAGGACGTGCCGGCGGATTTTGTGCTGCTGCTGACCGGGTACCGGATGGATACGTCGCTGTTCGAGGAGGCGGGCGTCACACTCGTGGGCGAGAACCGTGGGCCGACGTTCGACCCCGACACGATGATGACCAACGTCCCCGGGCTGTATGTCGCGGGCACCGCCGCCGCGGGGACGCAGAAGAAGTTCCGCTTGTTCATCGAGAACTGTCACCCGCATGTCAGCAAGATCGTCCGATCGATCACCGGCCAATCCCCACCGCCGGGACTCATCAACGACGCCGCGAAGACATACAGCCTGCCGGAGAGTTGACGTTGGCCCATGCCGCGATAGGCTCTACCCGGTTGGACACGACTTACCTATTCTTAGATTCCTAGAGATATTGGAGCGACACGATGAAACGATCGATCAGGTTGGGTTACATGGTGATGGGCGCAGCACTGGCCGGCGCGGTGGCGTTGGCATTTAATGCCCTGCCGTCGGCGACCGCGCAGGACGCCGGCCATCCAGCGACCGCCCCTCACGGCGAAGGCGCCGAACACCCCGGCACCGGCGCGCTGACCACCGGCGACATCAGCTCGCACCAGGCCCACGCCATCCTCGCGGCCGCCGTCGATAAAGCCGTCGAGATCGACACCAAGATGGACATCGCCATCGTCGACGCCGGGGGCAACCTCAAGGCCTTTCTCCGCATGGACGGCGCATGGATCGGCAGCATCGACATCGCGATCAAGAAAGCCAAAACCGCCCGCTACTTCGATATGAACACCGGCGCCATCGGCGGCCTCTCCCAGCCCGGCGGTCCGCTCTACGGCATCGAGCACTCCAACGACGGCCTGATCACCTTCCCAGGCGGCGTCCCCATCAAGGATGGCGAAGGCAACGTCATCGGCGCGATCGGCGTCTCCGGCTCCACCGTCGAAAACGACCACACCGTCGCCCAGGCCGGCGCGGACGCGGCGGGGTAAGTTTCGACGAGCGTAAACACGGAGCGCACGGAGACACAGAGCAAGCAGAAGAAGTGGAACAGTGATGAACGCTGATATACGCTGATTAAGACAGAGCATTGTGCTTTCTGCCTTTCTCATCAGCGTTCATCTGCGTTCATCACTGTTTTTTTCTCCGTGCCTCTGTGTCTCCGTGCGCTTCGTGTATTTCAACGGTTACCGCATGTCTTTAAGGAACGGCAACGCCTCACGGTACGCCCGTAACGAATCCATGTCGATCTCGGTGTGCAGCGCGGTCGGCTGGTCGTCTGCGACCGCGATATCTTTCCCCTGCGGATCGATAACACACGACAGCCCCGGGTACTCGTTCTTTGGATCGTTGCCCACACGGTTGACCCCGATGACGTACGCCTGGTTCTCGATCGCACGAGCGGTCAGCAGGGCCGACCAGTGCGCCGCCCGGGTTGCGGGCCAACTGGCGATGTAGATCAATACGTCCGCCCCCAGCCGGACCGCCTCACGCGCCCGCTCCGGGAATCGCAGGTCGTAGCAGATCAGCGGCGCAACGGTAAACCCGCCGAGCTTGAAGGTGATGACCTCATCGCCCGCCCGGTATTTCTCTGACTCGCCGGCCAGCGTGAACGGGTGCATCTTCGTGTACCGTGTGATCTCATCACCCCCCGGCCCAACCACAGCCGCCTGGTTCAGCCCCTTGCCCGAGGCGTCCACCGTCACCACGCCCGCCAGCACCGTGCTCTGATGCTTCAAAGCGATCTCTTTCACAAACGCCAGGCACGACCCGTCCGCGTCCGCCGCGACATCGACCTTCATCGTGAACCCGGTCTCGAACATCTCCGGCAACACGATCAGCGAACCGGCCGGGATCGTTTGAGTCTCTAACAGCTCAACAACCCGTCGGCGGTTGACAGCCTTGTCTTTCCAGGCGAGGTCCAGTTGGCAGGCGATGATGTGCATGAAGGAAGCATATCAGCCCTGTCGTCGCTCGGCAGGGGGCCAAAAGAAAAACCCCGCCGGAAGAGTCCGACGGGGTTAGATTGTTTGTGTGTTTCAACCCGGTATGTTGGCCGGGCGTTGAATCACCAGCGGTCGCGGCCACCGCCGCCGCCGCCGTAGCCACCGCCACCACCACCGCCGCCACGAGGACGATCGGTCTTAGGACGGGCTTCGTTGACGGTGAGGGTACGGCCTTCAACTTCGGTGCCGTTGAGGGCTTCGATCGCTGCGTTGGCTTCGCCATCTTCGGGCATGGTCACAAAACCAAAACCGCGTGAGCGGCCGGTTTCGCGGTCGGTGACAACAGCGGCTTCCTGCACGTTGCCATAGTTGGTGAACAGGTCTTCCAGCTCCTGCTGGGTTGTACGGAAGCTGAGGTTGCCTACATAGATCTTCATCGAATCGGTCTCCACAAGCAGTGAGGCACACGGAAGGCTGGAGGCCGAGGTGGGCGTCACGAGTCACAAGGAACACTGCGCGACATTGCGTAGCGTATATCAGCCGGGGATTGTACCCTCGGGTTGCTGCAAATAGCAAACGGTGACGGATTTAGGGTTTTTCCCAGATCGCCGGATATTCTTGACCAATCCATGTAAACTACCCCCATGACACGCCTGACCATCATCAACGGCCGGGTTATCGACCCCGGGAACGGCATCGACGAGCACACCGACCTGGTCCTGGAAAACGGCCTGGTGGCCTCGCTAGGCAAGGTTTCCAAGCCACAAGCCTCTGCCGAGTCAAGGGTTCTGGACGCCTCGGGCTGCATCGTCTGCCCCGGGCTGATCGATATCCACGTCCATTTCCGCGAGCCCGGGCAGGAGGAAAAAGAAACCATCGCCACCGGGGCCGCCGCCGCCGTGGCGGGGGGGTTCACCAGCGTCTGCTGCATGCCCAATACCAACCCCGCCCTGGACGACGACTCGCGGATCGAGTTTGTCTACCGCCAGGCTGAGCGGGCCGGCCTGGCAAACGTCTACCCCGTCGGCGCGATCACCAAGGGTCGGGAGGGCAAGGAGCTCGCCGAGATCGCCCTGATGGCCGCCAGCGGCGCGGTCGGGTTCAGCGACGACGGCATCGGCGTCGCCTCCGCCGGCGTTATGGCCAAGGCGCTCTCCTACATCGCCATGACCGGCAAGGTCCTCATGCAGCACTGCGAAGACCCCGAGCTCGGCGGCGGCTCCATGAACGCCGGCGCTCTGGCGACGCGCCTGGGCCTCGCCGGCTGGCCACGGGTGGCTGAGGAACTGATGATCCAGCGCGACATCATGCTCAACCGCGCGCAGGGATCGAAGACGCGCTACCACGTCCAGCACCTATCCAGCGGCGGCAGCGTCGAGCTGGTCCGCCGGGCGCGTGCGGATGAGGCCGGGCGGGCGACGATCACTGCCGAGGCGTCCCCGCACCACCTGCTGCTGACCGAAGAAGCCTGCGCGACCTACGACCCCAACTACAAGATGAACCCGCCGCTGCGTGCGCAACGCGATGTCGACGAACTCATCGAAGGCATCAAGGACGGCACGATCACCGTCCTCGCCACCGACCACGCCCCGCACACGCTCGAAGAAAAACAACTCGAGTTCACCGCCGCCGCCTACGGCATCCTCGGCCTCGAGTGCGCCCTGCCCCTCTACAAAAAAGCGCTGATTGACTCCGGCGCGATCGACTGGCCGAAGATGATCGCCATGATGACCGTCAACGGCGCCGACCTCTGCGACCTGACCGGCAAGGGCAAACTCAGCGTCGGCTCCCACGCCGACGTCACCATCATCGACCCCGACCACGCCTGGACCATTGAGGCCAACAAGTTCGCCTCCAAGAGCCGCAACTGCCCGTTCGACGGTGAGCAAGTGACCGGCCGAGCGATCGCGACGGTGGTGAGCGGCGATGTGAAGCTGGCGTTGGATAGCGGGCGGGTCAAGGGCGGGGAAGGTGACGTGTGCGAGACGGGGCAGGGGTTGCTTGAGAGAGCGGCGGTGTGAGTTCAGCGTCCGACTCCCTCACCCTAACCCTCTCCTGTGGGGAGAGGGGATCGGGCCCGAGCTGCTAGTTAGTCTTTAATCAATACTTCCCCGATACACGTCGCGACCTCGCGGCGGATGGGCCCGGCGGTGCCGTCGGAGCCGTTGGGGTGGCATCGGCTGGTGAGCAGGACGTAGAAGAGGTTGTTGACCGGGTCGATCCAGTAGGCGGTGCCGGTCCAGCCGGTGTGGCCGAAGGAGGCTTCGGGGTGGAAGTGTTTGCCGCGGAGTGAGCGTTCGCTGGTGTGTGTGCTGAAGCCGTAGGTGCGCCAGCCGTTGTCGTCCCCCGGAAGCTCGCGGGGGGTGGTCATTTCGCGGACGGTTTCTTCCTTGAGCAGGCGGAAGCCGTCGAGTTCACCGTCATTCAGCAGCATCCGGCAGTAGAGCGCCAGGTCGTCCGCGGTGGAGAACAGCCCGGCGTGCCCGGCGATCCCGCCGAGCCGGTAGGCGCGCGGGTCGTGGACTTCCGCCAGCCGCCATTCGCCATCGATAAACTCCGTCGGGGCGCAGCGGTCCGCCAGGTCGCCGGTCGGCTTGAAGGTGGTTTCGTTCATGCCAAGCGGGACGAAGATTTCTTCTCTGGCAAACCGATCCACGTCCCGGCCGGTGATCTTCTCGATCAGCTCAGCCAGCACGATGAAGCCGACGTCGGTGTACTTGTAGGTGACGCCGACCTCGTAGCGGGTGGGCAGGGCGTTGATCCGGTCGATCATCTCGGTGCGTGTGCCGACGTAGTCTTTCAGGGAGTTGTCGGGGGTGAGTCCGCCGCGGTGCAGCAGGAGCATCTCGACGGTGATGTCCTGCTTGCCGTTCTGCCCGAACTCTGGGATGTGGCTGGCGATGGTGTCGTTGAGATTCAGTTGCCCCCGCTCGATCAGCAGCATGATGCTGGTGGCGGTCGCGGTCGGTTTGGTCAGGGAGGCCATGTCGAAGACGGTGTCCACGGTCATGGGGATGGGCTTGGGTTTTAACGCCCGGTGGCCGTAGGCTTTGCGGTAGAAGACGCCGTCGGCGTTCCCGACGATCAGCACCGCGCCGGGCACCTCGCCTCGCTGGATCGCGGCCTGCACCACCGCGTCCACACCCGACAGGTCCGGCATAGGAGGGGGGGCGTCAGCGGCGGTTTTCTGGGGGCTGCACCCCATCAGGAACCCGAACACGACCACGAACGTAAATCTGGTGAATCTGTTCATCTCTCGATCATACCGACCCCTGCCGACGCCTATCAAATAGACGGTTTAAATGCTTTTTATAATGTTGCAGTTTCATCAAGTCATGGTACATTTCTTTATAAATTAGGGGGTTTACCCCTAGAGGACTGGGATTTTATCGGACAAGGAAGGCCGACGAGATGAGGAGCGCAAACGAAGGCATGGAACGGGGAAAGATTCGCGTATTATTTCTCAGCGATCACTTGGGGCACACCGGCGGCATCATCCACGGGGCGACACGCTATTTCCTGACCGCACTGCCTGAGTTAGCGGCGCACGACATCGACCTCACCGTCGCGTTCCTGCGCGGCGATCACCCGTCTTCTCAGATGTTGAAAGAAGCCGGGATCACCCCCACATTTTTCGACCGCGCCAAGCAGAACCCCCTGACGGTGCTGGACGTCTTCCGTTTGATCCGCAGAAAGCGCATCCAGGTCATCCACGCCGCCGGGATGAAGGGCATCCTCACCGCCCGCTTCGCAGGCAGGATCGCCGGCGTCCCCGTGATCGCACACCTGCACGACCAGATGCCCGTCCCCTCGACCTGCGCCAAACTGCTGCGTAAGACACCGAACCTGTCGATGCACACCCTGGCGGTATCGAGCGACGTTGCCAGCTTCGCACAGACCGAACTGAATATCGATCCTCGGCAGATCGAGGTCCTGCCCAACGGCCTGGACATTGATTCGATCGCCCAGACGCCTCCGGAATCCGGCCAGAGCTTCCGCCGTAAGCACGGCGTCCCCGAAGATGCCAAAGTCATCGGTATCCTCGGCCGGCTCGTCCCGGTCAAGGGCCACGACACACTCCTGCGCGCCATGCCCGGTGTCCTGGCACACGAACCCAGCGCACGCCTCCTGATCGTCGGCGACGGCCCGGACCGTGCCGCACTGGAACAGCGCGCTCACGAGTTGGGGCTCACCGGCTACGTCTTCTTCACCGGACACGTCACCGACGCTTACGCCGCGCTGAGCGCGACCGACGTGCTGGCCATGCCTTCTACAAGCGAGGGCCTGCCCTACGCCTTGCTCGAGGCTCTGGCGATGCGTAAGCCGATCGTTGCCTCCGCCGTCGGGGGTATGGCCGAGACGCTGACCCACGGCGTCAACGGCATCCTTGTCCGCCCGGACGATGCGATGGGGCTGACGCAGGCGCTTGCCTGTGTCCTGACGGACAGCGACCTACGCAACGCCATCACCCAATGCGGCTTCGAGACCGTCCAAAGGTTCGGCGTCGAAAAGCACGTCGAACGGCTGTGCACGATCTACTACGCGGTGGCTTACCGGCTGCCGGTCCCCACCAGCGAACCCATGGTGACCGATCATGCCGACGCTCCGTCGGGTGACCCGGTGGCTGCGTTCGCCTTGGCGATGCGTCAGGCCGATACGCAACCTCAGCCGCTTGCAGACCTCTCCGAACCCGACCCCGCAGATGATGACAGCCACACGGTTGAGCACGCCACGGTCGGCCAATCCCCGGGGATGGATGACAAGGCGTGAGCAAGTGGATGAATGTGATCGGTAATGCCTGGCGCAAAAACTGGCCGGAGATACACTGCGGCCTGACCGGCGGGCTGCCCCCGTTTATCCTCCGCAAGTCACCCGGCCCAATCACCGACGCCGTGCCCGTCTTCTGCTACCACGTCATCGACGAACCGACCTTCCGCGCCGATCTCGCGTTCCTTTCAGGCAACGGCTACACCACCCTGACCGCGGACGCGCTCTTAGACCACCTGCAATCCCGCACGCCCGCGCCGGCAACAAGCGTCGTCCTCAGTTTCGACGACGGGCAGCAGACCCTGCACGACGTCGCCTTCCCCTTGCTCAAAGAGTACGACCACCGCGCGGTTGCGTTTATCTGTCCGGGGCTGCACCGCGACGCCGGCGACTCGCAAGCGGCGGGGGGGCTATGCGACTGGCAGCAGGTCCAGGCGATGCACGACAGCGGGCACGTCGACTTCCAGCCCCACACCGACAGCCACCGCTACATCCCCGGCTGGCCCAAGCCCTTGCCGTTGGCGGGCGTGGACGACCAGTTAGTTGATCGGCGTCGGCCCGAAGTATCAAACCTTGATGCCGATCTTAGCCGGGCCAAGCAGGAACTGGACCGCCGGCTCAACAAGCATTGCAAACACATGGCCTTCCCCCAGTATGATGGGACCGATGAGGCGATCAGTATCGCCGGCGCAATCGGGTACGAGGGCTTCTGGTGGGGCGTCCTGCCCGGCCGACCGATCAACCGTGTCGGCGATCCGTCGGATAGAATCGTCCGGGTCAGCGGCGAGTTCGTGCGCAGGCTGCCCGGCGACGGGCGTGTCAGCCTGGCATCCATATTAAAAACCCGCTACGGCGGCAGGTTCCGCAGGGCCTGACCCCCGAATCAACCTTTTTGGATATCCCCCGCATGACGTCCACCGACGCCATCACGACCCCCGTCCCGCCAGCATCCGTGAGCCGACTGACGGTCCACGAAGACCCTAGTGCTTTCGACGCACTGCGCGCCGGCTGGCAAGCGTTAGAAAAACGCGACAGCCGGTCCGGCATCTTCCAGTCACACACCTGGCTCTCGCGCATCTGGGCGTTTGAGGACGGGCCTTCCACACACATGCAACTGGTCGCCGTGCATGGCCAGGACGGCCGGCTCGACGCCGTCATGCCGCTGGTCATCGAGAAGAAACTCGGCCGTATCGGTGTGCGCGTCATGCGATTCATCGGCCGGGGCTTCAGCGACTACCAGGACATCCTCCTCGCCGACGACTGCGACCGCGACGCCACCCTCAAACTCCTGGCCGACTTTATTCGCACGCACATGCACAAACTGGACCGCCTGGAACTGACCAAGCTCCAGGAAGGCTCCCACCTCTGGGAACACCACGACAGGCTGCTGCCGCAAGACATCAATTGCTGCACGTCCACCGTCGAGACCTATGACCAATCCCGGTACTTCCCGACCGAGCCGGACTTCGATGCCTACCTGATGTCCCTGAGCAAGCCGACTCGCAAGAACTACCGGCGGTACTGGGATCGACTGAACAAAGCACACCAGGTCGAGCTGCGAACCCTCCGCTCTTCTGCGCAGACCGATGACCTGTTCAACGACCTGGTCCGCCTGCACCAGCAGCGCCAGGCCGAGCGGGGGCAGCGCGGCATGTTCCGTTCGCCGCAACGCATCAAGGTCTTCACCGACCTGTTCAAGGCCCTGCTCGACGAGGGGGCCATACGCCTGCACGTCATGCGGATCGACGGCCAGGTCTACAACCTCGAGCTTGTCTTCTATCACAACCACATCGCGACGGCCTACAACGGCGGGATGGATCACGTCCCCGAGGTCGCCAAGCACAGCCCCGGCTTCATCGCCATGATGAAAATCATTGAGGAGGCCCACGAAGACAAGCAAATCACCAAGTTCGATCTGGGGCTTGGCAACGAAGACTACAAACGCCACATCGCCCGACACACCCAATCACTGCACCGGCTATCCTGTACACGCTCGGGTATCCGCAGCTTCATAGATATCACCCACACACGCCTGCTCGCCTGGGCACATCAGAACGACTTCGTCCAGCGCATCTATTTCAGCATCCGTGGCAAGCACACGCCCAATGGTCCGTCGTAATCCCATGACCGATCCACTTAACAGCCCATCCCGTGCCCAGCTCATGCGCAAGCGGTTATTCACCGTCCTGCGTGTGCTGGTCAGCCTCGGGCTGCTGGCGTGGGTGCTAAGCCAGATGGGCCTTGAGGACACGATCGTGGCGCTCAAGGGCACAAAGCCGCTCTGGGTCCTGATCGTCCTGGCGCTGATGCTGCTGGAAGGATTGCACAGCACGTACAAGTGGCTGATCCTGCTACGCCACACACGCAAGGACATCCGTTTCTGGCCCCTGTTTAAGATCACCTACATCAGCGGCTTCGTCGGCATGTTCCTCCCCGGCGCGGTCGGCATCGAACTGATCCGCATGTACGGCCTGGCGAAGCAGACCTCCGATCTGGCGATGTCCTTCACCTCCATCCTCATGGACCGCATCCTCGGGCTCACCGGTCTGTCGCTGACCGTCCTGCTCGGGGTCTTCCTGGTCGGGCGTGAATCAATCCCCGGCATCGAATACTGGGCCGGCGGCGCATTGATTCTGGTCATCGCCGGCTGGGTCGCGATCATGAACCCCGCGTTCAGGCGGCTGACGGATTGGATGCTCTCCGCGCCTTTCCTCGCATTTGTGCGCGACAAGCAGAACAAGGTTTATCTAAGCCTTGATGAGTACCGAAGCCGGCCGGGCCTGCTCGCCTGGGCGATGGTTCAGTCGCTTCTGTATAACGGCATCCGGGTGGCGGTCTGCTACGCCGCGGGCCTGGCCGTCGGGGTTGAGGCCCCGGTCACGGCATACGTTGTCGCCGTGCCGGTGGTCATCTTTGTGATGCTCATCCCGATCTCGGTCGGGGGCTGGGGCGTGCGCGAGCTGATGTTTGTTCAGCTGCTGACCGCCTACGGGGCCGACGGCGACAAGGCCGCGGCGATGTCGATCCTCGTCGGCCTCCTCGGGACCGTCTCGCTGTTCCCCGGCGCGATCTTCTGCATGCAGGGGTTTGGCAGGGCCCGGGCCGCCGCCAAAACGGATTAGACCGGCTGTAACGCCCCGGACGCCCCGATTTCAGCCTCCAGAGCGATAATACCCACCTTCCTCAAAGCCCCGGTCCCCGCCTTGACGAATAAGAGATACCGGGCCACCCGTCGGGCGGTGGCTGTTTATTTTTTTGTCTGCCCGGCACGACCCAGGACCCACCGCTTTGTCTGAATCTGCACCGCCGAAAGAAAAGAAAAAATCCCTGATGACGATCGTCCGGGTCGTGGTCAGTGTGGGGCTGCTGGGGTTCCTGTTTTACAAGACCGGGCCTGACAAGATCGTGGATGCCGTGCGGGCGGCGGACCCCTGGATGGTCGTCGCGATCTTCGCGTTGATGTTCGCCGAGCACCTCCACGGCACGTACAAGTGGATGATCCTCCTGCGGCACACCGCCAGCAACGTCCCGTTCTGGCCCATGATCAAGATCCGCTACCTCAGCGCCTTCATCGGCACCTTCGGCCTGGGGGCCGTCACCATCGAACTGGTACGCATGTATGGCCTGGCTCGATACACCTCCGACCTGGCGATGTCGTTCACCTCTATCCTCATGGACCGCCTGCTGGGGCTCACCGGCCTGTCGCTGATGATCCTCTTCGGCGTCGTCATGGAATCGCGCGAGCGCGTCGCCGGCATCGAGTACTGGGCGATCGGCGCGCTGGTGCTGATCCTCGCCGGCTGGCTGGCGATCATGAACCCTTGGTTCAGGCGGTTGACCGATCAGCTAATCCTATTCAAGTTGAATATGGTCAAGAAGATCAACCGATCGTTCGAGGAACGCCAGGAATCAGGCGATCCACAACCTGACAAACTCGTTCGCCGAGTCAAGCGTGGTGTTATCCGTTTATTGCTCTCTGTGCTTGAAATGGTCCGCGACAAGCAGAACAAGGTCTACCAGAGCCTGGATACGTACCGTGGTCGGCCGGGGCTGCTGGCCTGGGGGATGGTGCAGTCGCTGGTCTTTAACGTGCTGCGGATCGCCGTGGTCTGGGCCGGCGCGTTGGCGGTGGGGATCGAGCTGCCGATCAGCGCGTATTTCGTGGTGGTGCCCGCGGTGATCTTTGCGATGCTGATCCCGATCTCGATGGCCGGGTGGGGCGTGCGTGAGGCGATGTTTGTCAGCCTATTTACGCTCTACGGTGCCGACGGCGACACCGTGCTGGCGATGTCGTTATTGGTCGGCGTGTGTGCGGTCCTCTCGACGACCCCCGGGGCGGTGATCCTGATGACCGGCACCGCGATCCCCAGCAAGCCCAACGGCGGCATCGCGCCCGGCGGCCAGGCTTGATCGCTCAGGCAATACCCAATGCATATTAAGCCGCACATCCCCGCAACACCCCAACTTCAATCCAACCCCAACCCAACTTTATCCCAACCCCACCCCCAACACAGGGCGTATTCGGCATGCCCTAAAGATCAATTTTAAGTTATATTTGATGAATAAATAGATTGGCGTTCTGGCTGTGCGGCCCAGGATTCAAGTCCGAAACTATTCTGGGTAAAGCGTCTGTGGGTATAGCGTCTGTGGGTAGGGCGTCTGGCTTTACTTCACCGCGGCGCGCTGCACCTTGATCAACTGCTTGATCCCCTTGCCCGCCAGGTCCAAGAGCGCATCCAGTTCCGTCCGGCTGAACGTGCCTTTCTCGCCGGTGCCCTGCACCTCGATGAAGTCACCCTTGTGGTTCATCGCGACATTCATATCGACCTCGGCCCGGACATCCAATGGGTAATCCAGGTCCAGTGTTGGTTGCCCGTCGATCACCCCGACACTCACCGCCGCGACCGGGCCGATCAGCGGATTCTTCGTGATCAGTCCCTGCTTCTGCGCCGCCTTGATCGCCTGCGCCAGCGCGACCCAGGCCCCGGTGATGGAAGCGGTGCGCGTCCCGCCGTCGGCCAGCACCACGTCGCAGTCGCACGTGATCGCCAGCCCCGGCATCTTTTCCATGTCCACCCCGGCACGCAGGACGCGACCGATCAGTCGTTGGATCTCTGTCCCGCGCGAGTCGGGGCCGCGCCGTTTACGGTCGGGCGTCGAGCCGGGCATCATGTTGTACTCGGCGGTGACCCAGCCGCTGGTGTAGTTGCCGTCCTCGTCCCTGGGCAGCCACTTCGGCGGGCTGGCGCTGATGCTCGCGGTGCAGAGCACCTTGGTCTTGCCCATCTCGATCATCACCGAGCCGGCTGCGGCGGTGGGGTACTTCTTGATGGTCGTCGGGCGGAGTTCGGTACGTCTGCGTGTCTTGGTTTTGGTTGGCATACGCAGTAAGTAACAGGATCGTGAAGCAACCGCAAACGAGTACATCACGGGTTCGGTCCCCCGGCAGAGCCGGGGCTGAGGGGGGATTGTGTTTTCGTGGCGTGAGGGTCCATTAGCCCCCGGCTCTGCCGGGGGGTTGATTCGCTGCGAGTTACACGTTGATTAACACGCACCACCATCCCGCCTACACTACCCGTATCCCCCGGGACGGAGTAAGGATCCTATGCAACGAAACGAAGACGGCGGCATCGTGATTTCGTGTGACTTCTGTGGCACGGACTGGGACGAAGAGATCGCCATGATCGAGGGGCACAAGGGGTCGGTGCTCTGTCTGGCCTGCCTGACGCAGGCGCTGGACAACGCCACACCCGCGGAGGACACCTATCAGTGCACGCTCTGCCTGGTCGGCCAACCGGCGGAGCTTAAACGCTGGCTGCACCCCAATCCTACGCCGTCGCCGGGCCTGAACGTCGGGGCGCCGCTGTGCTGGGACTGCATCCGCCTGGCCGCCAAGGGTTTCCACAAAGACCCGGACACGGATTTCCGCTGGGACTCGTCGCTGTACCCTAAACAAGTGATCTCGGAAGTGTGATGTCTGATTGCTGAAGTGGGGGCGCGAAGAATCTGCCGGCTGATTCTGTAGATCAGCCTTCAGACTTCAGAGATCAGAAATCATCTCAAGCCGCGAGAAGCAGCTGGTCTTCGATCTGCTCGGCCAGCCGTAGCGCTGCGGCGTAGCGCGGGTTGATCGCCAGGGCCTGATCGTTGTGGACATTGGCCTCGGTCGGGTCGGCCAGGAGGTGGTGGCAGACCGCCAGGTGGTAGTGCGCGTCCGCCCGGTTCGGGTGGTCTTGGGTCACGTCTCCCAGCGTCTGGGTTGCTTGCTTGAGTAACGATTGGAACATCGACTGCCCGGCATGGTCGGGCGGCGTCTCGTTCAGGCCGGTCTCGATCGCGATCGACGCCGCGACGTGTGGCCACCAGTTTGCCAGGTGCTGCTGGCGCTGTCGGCTGCCCGTGCAGCGGTGCAGCGCGTTCAATGCCCGGTCGGCCAACCCGGAACGGCCACAGGCCCGGGCGTTGATCGCCAGCCCCGCCCAGGCGGACCCGTCATGCTCATCCAGACGCGCCCCCTTCCAGCAGCTCAGTACCGCCAGACGGAAACGCCCCGCGTGGCTGTGGACTTGTGCCAACGCACCGAGCGCCTCGCCGACATGTGTACCGGGGATGGATACAGCCTTCTCAAGCCGACGCACCGCGATCACGTCCTCGCCCATCTCGTCGGCCAGTCGTCCTGACTCGACCAACACACCCGCATCCTCAGGCCGCATCTTCAAGATCGATTCGTACAACTCGTCCGCGTCACGCAGACGGTCCAGCTCCCGGCACTGCCGCGCCGCACGCAGCAAGACGCCCGGCTCCTGCGAGTCTTTCTTCCCCGCCAGCAGCAGGTCCAACCCCGCCTGCGGGTCTTTGTGCTGGATCAGGTCCGACAGCAGCCGTGTCGATGCCTGGTCCGAAGGCGTCAGCCGAACGACGTCACGCAGCGAGCTGATCGCCTCGTTGAACTGGTTGAGTTTCAGGTGCAGCCCCGAGAGCATTCGGTACGGCCGAACGTCGTCCGGGAGCTGCGCCGCCAGCTTCTGCAGCTGCCCCTTGGCGACTTTATCAAACCCGCTGCCCGCCAGCGCCTCGGCACGCAGCATCGACACCTCGGGCGTGTCCGCGAGTTGGGGCGCGTTCTTCTCGAAGACGCTCAACGCCGACATCGCCAGGTTGGGCCGGTTCTGCTTGAGGTACACACGCGCCTGCAAGACACGCGCATTCACGCAGTCCGGGTCCAGCTCGATCGCCCGGCGGATGTGCCCGAGCGCCTGGTTGTAGTGCTTGGCGTGGTACGCCGAGTTCGCCAGGTCCAGGCGATCCAACGCCTGCTGTTGTTGTTCGATGGTGGGCTGGCTCATGCCGCAAGCTCCTGCTTCAGTTCCAATGCGTGGCGTGAGTAAGGCTCACGCTCGAGCCAGGCCTCCAGGTTCGCCTTGGCGGTCACGGCCTGCCCCTCCCGCGACTGCCGACGGATCAACGCCGCCTGCACGTCCGGGTAGTCCGGGTGCTTCATCGCCACACAACTCAGGACCGACGCGGCCGGCAGGGCGGTGTCCCCCTGATCGCGCAGCTTATTGATCAATAGCGCCAGCGTCGCGCAGTACGGGTCTTCTTCGAGCCCACGGTGCGCCCAGCGCCGGGCCTGCGCCTGGTCGCCTTCCAGCAGCGACAGCTCCGCCATCGCGGTGCAGACCATCGTCATCTGCCGGGTGTCATTTTCAAATAACGGCACGATCCGCCGGATCGCCTGCCGGAGCAGCCTGACCGTCGGCAGGTCGCGCTGATGTTTCTGTGTAAAGACCAACGCCGGGATCGCCTTGGGCTCGCTGGCCAAACCCCGCGCCAGCTCATCAATCGATCCGCCCTCGGACCACCGCAGCCGAGCCGCGCCCGGCACGTTCATGTCCCGCAGCCAGCGCGTCGCCTCGTGCCCGAATGCCTTGTGATACGCCCGGCCGAGCCGCTCCGCCTGGTCGTGATCGCCAAGCGACATCAGGAGGCTGATCGTCAGCCGGAGCTGCTGGGGCGTCGAGTCCTGCACCGTTTCAGCGCTGACCCCTTTAAGGATCTGTCGAGCCTCCTGGTGTTCGCCACGCCGCGCCAGCAACGCCGCCAGCGCAACCTTGATCGTCCAGTCACACCCGGACTGACGGTACGCACTATGTAACTCAAGCTCCGCGTTGGCGACCTGCCCCGTTAGGCACAGCTCCCGCACGTGCTTCAGAAGATTCACTTTGTCTTCAATCACGCTCATCGGATTCCACCTGCCGCCCCGACTCTTGCTGATGCGTCGCCTCCCACACGGAAGGCACGGGGAACCAGCCAGCCAGGCAGACCGCCGGTTCATTGTGCAGGATCGGCTGTTCCGAATGTCCGGTTTAGTCAGAGAGATACATATGTACCGGTTAGTGAAGTCCTATAACGATCGGTTCGGCCCGCT
>CBDUNP010000027.1:0-15775 GCA_965368605.1 uncultured bacterium
TTTAAGGAGGCTCTGGCCCACTGCGGGGAGGGCCGGTTTGCCGACGCGATGCACAAGCTGCAACAGATCGGCGACGACCCGCTTGCCCGGGCTTATGCCGACCGGCTGGCGGAGGTCTTGAAGCAGCCCGAGCCGAGCTGGGACGGGGTGTGGGAACTGACGCAGAAGTAATGTCGGGCCAGGCGAAGGGGCATCCCCAGACACTTCCGCGGCCAACACACCACTGCAAGTAATTATTTATGCTTGACTTACCCCTTCTCCGCCATCTAAGCAAGACAACTCATTCATGCTCCACGCTGATGTTGTCAACGAAAAACGGGCTCCAATATCACTGAAACCCGCGTAAATCACCCACCTGACCCGGCCAGGATTTAAAAATTTTCTAATGTGGCCATATACCCATATCTTCATTGTTAAAATTGAGTTAGCGGTTAATTTCCATAAATGTAACTTTGACACCTGAAAATTACTGCTGTTTCGGGGTTGACGCTGAAAAATGTGTTGTTAATATGTGCCTGTTGGATATGACTTCCCCTTCGGGTTGATTATCGTATCTGGCCGACCCGGCATTTCGCGGGTTGAAAAACTTTGCCCCCGGAAAGGCTCGGCTTGGACTTCGGTTCTTGCCGGGCCTTATTTTTGCGCTGTTTTTTACTATCGCTATGGCTGAAGGCGCACACGCATTGCACCCTGTTGGCCGCGGCGGCCACACCTCGATGCCGTGTCACTTTGATTAACGCCCACTATGAACGCTACGGCCGGAATACCGCGGTGCAGCCCTCAGCTTCGCCGATGCAGGCTTCAACCAGCGCAACGCCCTTGGGCAGCTGATCCATGACCGCCAGGGCGATCTGCTCGGCGACGCGCTCGGCGCTGGGGTTGATCGCGTCGTTGGCAAAAGGCGCAACGTCGTTGAGGTGCTGCTCGTGCCAGGGGTCGAGGATGGCGTCCACGATCTTTTCCAGTTCGTGGAAGTCCATGACGCAGGCCATCTCGTCGAGTTGATCGCTCTGCACGGTGACGGCGACGGGCCAGTCGTGGCTGTGGACCGGCTCATAGGTTCCGTCGGGCAGGCGCAGGGCGTGCGAAGCGGTGAACGCGGTCTCGGTGATGATCTGGTAGGTCGGCATGGGGCGGTCCTGTGGGTTTCGTTGGGCTGGTCGGGGTGTGGCGGGTGGCCTACACTTTCGTCCTATGACGGAGACGACGCAAACAATGGCACCTGCCGAGCCGATCATCGGGATCGATCTGGGGACGACGAACTCGCTGGTGGCGTACTGCGACGAGCGAGGGCCCAGGATCCTTCAGGGCCCTGACGGCCAGCGGCTGATGCCCAGCGTGGTTCGGTACAACACCACCAATGCCGGGGTCGAGGCGGTCGGGCGCGAGGCCCGGGATCACGCGGTGGAACACCCCGCCAACACGATCCACAGCGCCAAAAGGCTGATGGGTCGATCCGTGAACGACATACAGGATGACCTGGCGTACCTGCCTTACGAGGTCGTCCAGGGCGATCACGACACGGCACGCGTGGCGGTCGGCGGGAAACTGGTCAGCCCGCAGGAAGTCAGCGCGGTCATCCTAAGCGAGCTGCGCCGCTGGGCGGAGGCGTCGCTGGGGGTGCCGGTGCGTAAAGCGGTCGTGACCGTGCCGGCCTACTTTGATGATGCCCAGCGCCAGGCGACCCGGGATGCCGGGCGGATCGCGGGGCTGCAGGTCGTGCGGATTGTCAACGAGCCCACGGCGGCGGCGCTGGCTTATAACCTGGGGTTGGGGGTTGGGGGTTCGGGGTTAGGAGAAAAAAAAAGCCGACGGCTCCGTCTCACTGAGCACAAAACTCAACCCCGAGGCGTGCAGCACCGAAACCCAAGCCCCCAACACCAGCCCCCAGCCGTCGTCCCAGACCGTCGCGGTCTTCGACTTAGGCGGCGGGACGTTTGACGTCTCGGTGCTCCGGCTGATGCAGACCGAGCAGGGGCGGGTCGATCAGGTATTGGCGACGGCGGGCGACACGCATCTGGGCGGGGATGACGTCGACCGGATGATCGTCGAGCTGATCCAGAACGAGGTGCGCGAACAGTTCGGCCAACAGATCGAGTTCCCCGCCTCGACACGGCAGGCGTTCAGGAGCTTCGCGGAAGCGACGAAGGTCCGGCTGTCCGAAGACGCCTCGGCGCAGATCGAGGTGGACCTGGGCGCGGATGCGGACGGCGGGGCGCGGGTGTACCAACGGACGATTGGCCGAGACGAGTTTGAGCAGATGATCGGCGCCTGGGTGCAGCGGACGATTGACTGCTGCCGGGACGCGCTGCGCAGCGCGAAGTGCTCGGTGGAGGATATCGATCGGGTGGTGATGGTTGGGGGCTCGACGCGGATACCGCTGGTGCGCGAGAAGGTGGGCGAGTTATTCAAGACCGAGCCTTACACAGCCCTGAACCCGGATGAGGTGGTGGCGCTGGGGGCTGCGGTGCAGGGGTCGATCCTGGCGGGGGTGAACCGGGACATGCTGCTGCTGGACGTGATCCCGCTGAGCCTGGGGATCGAGACGATGGGCGGCGCGGTGTCGAAGCTGATCATGTCCAACTCGACGATCCCGGCGCAGGCGACGGAGATGTTCTCGACGTATGCCGACGGGCAGACGAATATCAAGATGCACGTCCTGCAGGGCGAGCGGGAGCTGGTCGCGGACTGCCGATCGCTGGGTCAGTTTGAGCTGAAGGGGATCCCGCCGATGCCCGCGGGGCTGCCGAAGGTCGAGGTCACTTTTTTGGTGGACGCCAACGGTGTGCTGAACGTGCGGGCGGTGGAGAAACGCAGCGAGAAGCAGGCGTCGATCCAGATCGTCCCGAACCACGGCCTGACCCGCGAAGAAGTCGAGCAGATGGAAAACGACTCCTACGCCCACGCGGCGCAGGACATGGCGGCGCACCGCCTGATCGACCTGCGCAACCAGGCGAGGCTGGACATCCGCGCGATCGAGAAACAATTGGCCAAGGTCGGCGACGAGATGGACGCGGACTACCGGGCGGAAGTCCAGCAGCGCGTCGCGGAAGTCAAGGCGATGGCGGAAGCGTCGGACGTGGACCTTGATCAATTCCACGAGGCGCTGGACGCGATGGACAAGTCCACGGTCCGGCTGGCGGAGCTTGCGATCACGATGACGCTGCGTGAAGAGTCGGACGGGTGATCTTGTTGGTGGGTGAGATGTGATGTTGGTTGTAACCGGCCTGGGCAAGCGTCAGGAGCGCTAAGCCGCAAGCGGCTTGGGTGTGAAGCCGATCGAAAAGTTAGGTGTGGGTGGGCATGGCGGAGTTGATACGCACGGAATACGAGAACGGGGTGGTGACGTATCGGTCGCCGTTGCTGTCTGATGTCGGCGTGCCGCACGGGTTCACGACGCGGATCGGTGGGTTGAGCCCTGCGCCGTATGCGTCGTTGAATCTGGCGTCGCTGGTGAGCGACCCCGAGGCGGATGCGAATACGAATGTTGCGGAGAACTTTCGGCGGTTGCGTCGCGCGATGGGGCTTGAGCGGCATATCCGGGTGCAGGTGAATCAGGTGCATGGGTGTCATGTCTGGCAGCCCCCTGCCGAGCCGGTTCGGCCGGTGGATGCGCCGCGTGCCGATGCAATTGCGACGGATCGGCCGGGGCAGCTGGTGATGGTGCGTGTAGCGGATTGCGTGCCGTTATTGATCAGCACGGATGACGGGCGGGTGGTGTCGGCGGTCCACGCGGGTTGGCGGGGATTGATCGCGGGGGTGATCGGCGCGGCGATCGAGTCGGTCGTTTCATTGAGCGGAGCGGAAGTGTCGGGCCTGCGTGTCGCGGTGGGGCCTTGCATCTCGGCGGAGCATTTCGAGGTCGGGCCGGAGGTCGTTGAGGTGTTTGAGAACGCGGGGCTTGGGGGCGCGGTGGTGGAGCGAGACGGGTGGGACCAGCCACACATAGATCTGCCCGCGGCGGTGGCGATGTGTCTGGAACACGCGGGTGTACCGCCTGAACACGTGGACCGATCTGCACAATGCACGTTTGCCAACGCGGAAGACTTCTTCAGCCACCGCCGAGACCACGGGCGGACGGGTCGGCAGGCGGCGGTGATCGCGGTGAAGCCCGGTTGACCTACAAAACAAGCCGGGTGCGGTTAGGCACCCGGCTCGTGTTGCTTACATTAGCAGGCTCTGCTTAGTCGTAGGAATGTGGCACGTTCATCGGGTCGGAAGGTGAATCGGTGAAGATGATTGAACCGACTTCTCCGATGCCGATCGACATCCCCGCGCCGAGCGGTTGGCCGGTGAGGGCATCAACCGCGACAAGCCGATCGTTGTTGTTCTCGAAGCCGAGCAGCGTCGAGCCGAGGAACTCAAGCCCCAGCGTTTCGTTCAGGCCGGAGGTGCCGACAAGAACTTCGGACTGATTGGTGGGGTCGATCGCGTAGATTTCATCGCCGCTGGTCGCCAGGAACGTGCCGCCGTCAGTGGTCGCCAGGCCGTCGTATGAGCGGCTGAGCGCCATGAGGTGGCGTGACTGGCCGGTCTTATGATCGACCTGATAGAGGCCGACGAGCAGTGTTTGCAGGGCGTCGGCGGCCTGCTCGTTTTCTTCTTCGATCTTAACGCATCCACCGTCGATGCTGACCCACCAGTGGCCCATGGCTTTGCCATTGCTGTGGATGTGGTCGTTGTAGACGGAGATCTGCATGTCGTCGCCGGAGATCAGGTAGGTCTTGCCGTTCTCAAGCGGGTAGACCTCGCCGTTGTGCGTGAGCGTGTTCTGGTTGCCGTTGCCCTTGGGCTTGACCCAGACGCTTTCGGCGGCACCGGAGTAGAACACGCCTTCGTTGGACAGTTCAATGTTCTTGTCGTGCAGGTCGTCGCGGTTGAACGAATCGCCACCCGGCAGAGCAACCGTAAACTCGTTGTGCGGGCTGTTGTTCGGATTGATATTGATCGTACCGGACGCGGGCGAGCAGTTGCCGTCGGCATGGACATGATCGGATCCGGAGGACTCGGCCTCGACCTGATGGATGGCGAAAATCGTCCAGTCGAACTCGTCCAGAATCGGCTGTGACCCGTCGGGGTTGGGGAACACCCATCCGCCTTCGGGCGTCTTGACGGAGGTGGCACCGGTCATCACGCCGGCACCCAGCGGGGCGCCGAGGACGCTTGCGGCCGCGGTCTCGCAGTCGATGTAGATGAGTTTGGTCTGGCCGTCCGAGGGGTCGGTCCAGAAACCGTAAATGTTCTGATGGCCCGGGATGTGGGCCGAGGCATCGATGCCGGTCATCGCCGCGCTGGCAGGGCCGCTGATCGTCCCGACGCTCATGAGTGTCTGGGAATCAAAGTGGTAACGCATCAACTCGCCTGAGTCGCGCTCGATGGCGTAGAGGACCTGTCCGTCTGTGGGGGACGGCGCGTCCTGTGCTAAAGCAGGCGAGGCGGCGAGTATCATTGCCAACCCGGCCCCGATACCCGATGCGGTCTTGAAATGGCTGATCGGCATAACTGATTCTCCACCCCGGTCGATGTAAACGAACCTGTGTTTCTAGGCTTGGCAGAGACAGTCCCTGAGCCTAGGCAAACGTATAATTCCAATAACACCTGTGCAAGGGTTATTGGAAGAAAAACTTCAGCAATCCATGCCCCCCACATCTTTTTTTATCCCGCTTCTGCCGGAAGAACGGGTCGGCCACGGAGTATTATGCCCAGACGTTGCGGGTGATATAACCGTCACACAGCAAACAATCCCCGGCAAGCCGAGGCGACACGAACAAATCACGTTGCGCAGGGAGCCGCCCGTCTTAGTAGTAATGGCGAAAGCTCTGGTCCCCTAGGTGGGTACGGCGGCGGTCTTCCCGGGTCGCCGTCTGATGTTTTCAGGGGGATACCCGCCTAAGGCAATCTGCCTGGGCCGTGCCGGGGGGGACGCGCGGGGGGGGCGATGCATCCACGTCCATGCAGTATGTGTATCATGTCTGCCATGTGTTGATTGGATGCACGGAAGACTACTTAGCAAAAGAAGTATTCAGATGACTGAACGGATCGGTGTGTGTTCCTGGTCACTAAAACCCAAAGACCCGTCAGAGCTGATCGCTCAGCTCACGGGGCTTGGGTTGACACGTGTGCAGTTGGCGATGAGCCCGATGGTGCAGGCCCCCGAGACCTGGGGTGGCGTCATCAACGAGCTGCGTTCTGCGGGGATTGAAGTCGTCTCCGGGATGCTTTCGCCGATCGGCGAGGATTACGCCACGCTGGAAACGATCCGCGCCACCGGCGGGGTCGTGCCGGACGGGACGTGGGACGAAAACCTGGCGATAGCGCAGGGGGTCGCCGCGATCGCGCAGCGGGAAGGGGTGGATGTCGTCACATTCCATGCCGGATTCGTCCCGCATAATCAGAACGATCCGAGCTACGTCACGCTGGGCGACCGGCTGACGGTGTTGGCGGAGTTGTTCGCGGACGCGGGGTGTGAGTTGCTCTTAGAGACCGGGCAGGAGACCGCGGACGACCTGCTGGCGTTCCTGGCGAACGTGAACCACCCGAACATCGGCGTGAACTTCGACCCGGCGAACATGATCCTCTACGGGAAGGGTGACCCGATCGACGCGATCCGCAAGCTCGTGGATATGACCGGGCAGGTCCATATCAAAGACGCGGTCGCAACCACCACCCCCGGCGAATGGGGCAGCGAAGTGCCGGCGGGCACGGGGCAGGTCGACTGGACGCGGTTCTTCGCGGTGCTGGATGAGGCGGGCTACGACGGCGACCTGGTCATCGAGCGTGAGGCCGGGGACGATCGGACGGGCGATATCGCGATCGCACGCGACCTGGTCAAGGCGCACCTCTCCGGCAGAAGCGCAAACGTAACCTAACCCCAAGGAAGGCGCGAGATGATCCGAGTCGGCGTGATTGGTTTGGGCGTGATGGGGACGACGCACTTGGACGCGTATGCTCAGGTGGCAGACGCTCAGGTCGTCGCGGTTGCGGATCGTGACCCCGCCCGGCTTCGAGGTGAGACCAAGAGCGATGGCAACATCGAGGGGCAGGCCGAGGGCGGGTTCGATTATTCCAAAGTGAAACAGTACGCCGAGGGGGCGGACCTGATCAACGACCCGGACGTGGACATGGTCGACATCTGCCTGGCGACGCCGCTGCATGCGCAGTTCGCGATTCAGGCACTTGAGGCCGGCAAACACGTCCTGATAGAGAAACCTTTTGCACGGACCAGCGAGGAGGCCAAGCGCATCCTGGACGTCGCGGCGAAGTCCAAAGGCAAGGCGATGTGCGCGATGTGCATGCGTTTCTGGCCCGGATGGGACTGGCTGAAGCAGGCGGTCGATAGCGGGCGCTACGGCCGAGTGCTGTCCGCGACATTTAAACGTGTCGGCACGCACCCCGGCGGCCCGTTCTACTCCAACGGCGAACTCTCCGGCGGGGCGATCCTCGACCTGCATATCCACGACACCGATTTCATCCAACACCTCTTCGGCACACCCGAAGCGGTCAGCAGCTTCGGCTACAAGAAAAATACCGACCACGTCGACCACGTCACCACCGTCTACCACTACCCCGACGGGCCGCACGTCGTCGCGGAGGGCGGGTGGGCCATGACCAAGGGCTACCCCTTCACCATGACCTACTGCGTGAACTTTCAGAACGCGACCGCGGTGTTTGATATCTCCAAAGACAAACCCGTCGTGCTGTACGAACCCGGGAAAGAGCCGGTGGCGGTCGAGCTGGCTTCCGGGATGGGGTATGCCCCGCAGATCGCGTACTTCATCGACTGCATCCAGTCAGACCGAGCCCCCCAACGGGTTACGCTCCAGGACGCGGCGCAATCGATTGTCACCATTGAGGCCGAGGCGCACAGCGTGGCGTCGGGGCAGAGGCAGCCGGTCCCCAGAGTCAGTTAGGCCGACGCGCCCCACAATGATCGCGTCACAACCGGCGCAGCCTCCCCATCTTGTCCAGGTTGTCACACACCCCCAATTAACCGACCGCTACACACCACGACACGGCCGCGTGTGTGTCGAGAACCGGTTAAAAAACCTTCTAATCCGCCGCCCCGTGATTTATACTGAGTGCGGAGACCATCGCGGGGCCCGCCTATCCAGGGCCCACAGGGAGGGACGCCTGTCGGGCAGTGGTCTATTTACATGAAGTAATGAATTGGGGTGGGTACGCAGCCTAAAAGGAGTTTCAAGGCATCGCCACCCGGCGGAGGTATCAGGTGCGCCATTGATGTGGTGCGCCGGAAAGGACAGGACCATGACCCGTTCCAGGATTTACCAACACGTCCCGCATGCGCTGCTACTCACAGGCGCTGTGGTTGGCTTAAGCCTTACGTCAGGCGCGTCGCAAGATACGCATGCCCCCGCCGGGGCTATGCAGGGCAGCGTTCAGACCGAGCCACAACACGCGACGGAATACGGTCGGCCCTACATGGACGCCGAGGGTGATACGCGCAGCATCGGCGAGATCATCCGACAGGTCCGGGCGCGGATGGACTCGCTCAAGAAATCTCAAGAGAGCGTGGCTAGCGATACCGCTGAAATGCAGGCACCGCTGTCCTCCTTGATCGAACAGCTTGAGCACCGGCGGATGGTCCGGCACCGAGACGTGGAAGCGCTGCCCAAGGCCAAGCCCACCATGCCCGTGCTCGCCGTCGAGTACACCCCGAACGCCGGCGCGTTTGCACCCCAGGCCCCCGACGCGCTGGCCGCGCGGGAATACCGCGTGCTCGGGTTCGGCGAGGTCGGCCAGGAGCAGCCGGAAACCTCGGCCTCGGACACCCAAAGCATCGTCCTGCCCGGAACATCCACCGAAACGGCTGGCACCGTCACCAGAAAACTCGATAGCGTTCGCACGGAAGGCAACGCAGCGTTCCCGAAGGTATCGTCGACGCTGGACAACGCGACCGCCCCACTGCCCGCCGTGACCACGGACACCCCCGCCGCTTCGGCGACCACAACACCCGCCACGATCCAGATCGCCCAGGCGCGCACGGCCGCACGGGTGGCGGTGCCAACCACACGCAGCGAGCCCGAGGTGTTGGCCACGCAACACGCCAGCGACCCGACGCCGCAGACAGAAACGCGCATGGATACCCCCGTCGTCTCGGCTGGGGACGTGTTCACAAGCAAGGCCCTGGCTGTTAACGATTCGCGCACCGCCGCCACCCCAGCCTCCAAGGCGGGTGACAACAGCCGGTGGCAACAATCCGCCCAGCCGGGCGCGGCCGCCCCTGACGTGAATCACGGATCAACCAAAACCGTTGAACAGAACCAGACCCGGTCCAACAACCCGTTTGCCAGCTACACAACCTCCTCGAAGCACGCCACAACAAACCAGACGTCCTCCAAAACACAGACAGCCCAAACCACGAGCCGTCCATCCGACGACCCCTGGTCCCAGGCGGTGTTCCCGACCGCTGCCAAAGATACCGCGTCGGCCAAGTCGTATCTCGACGACCGCAAAGACATTGAACCCATCACCCCGATCACCCCCAGCCAGAACGGCAAGCCAACCGACAACGCCCTGCTGGTCTACATCGACGACCACGACAAGATCGGCTCCGACCGGGTCAAGGCGATCGACAACGCCCTGTCGCGGATCAATGACGTCGCCAGCAAGGCCGACCTGGGTGTCGCGTTTAAGGTCACTACCGACAAAACCACGGGCTACAACATCCACTTCGCCGAGGACGACGGCCAAGGGATGGGCAACAAGCTGGGCCTCGCCGAGTTCGCCGTCACCGAAGACGACCACGGCAACGAGTATTTCCTCGGCGAAAACAGCACCGCCGGCGGCAAGGCCAAGGTCAGCATCAACAACGCATTCAACTGGTACACCGGCAGCGACGCCAAGAAAATCAAGAAAGACGAGTACGACTACCAGACCGCGATCGAGCACGAGTTCCTGCACCTGCTGGGCCTGGACGACGACTTCGATAACCTCGACTCGGTCACGCACGGCCTGCTGAGCCCCGGCGAGGTCCGCCGAGACATCCACGACCGCGAGATCAGCACCCTATCCGACTTGTTCTCAAGCACGAACCTCTGGCAGTCCGCGTTCAACCCCAGTTCCTGGTCCAAGAGCTACAACAACGGCTCAGGCAAGACCCGCTACCACGCCAAAGCCCTCACCGCCGTGGTCGCCCCCGAGCCGGCGAGCCTGGCGCTGATCGGGCTGGGGGTGTTGGGGATGGTGCAAAGACGCAGGCGGTAGGCACACACTGAATCACACAGTTACTTACTAAAAACCAAATGATTCAGAATCTTCGCGCAGATCGCGTAGCGCTCGATCCACCAGACGGCGGACCTGTTTCTCGACCTCATCCACGTTCTTTCGATCGTCAGGCAGTATCATCCAGCAGGTGCTGATCGCCTGACGGATCAGTTGATCGATCTGCTTCGGCCCAAACATGTTACGGATGTTATCGCCCGCGTCCGGGTCATCACCTGAGAATATAGCCACGACGTGTCCTTTCACGTAAAGCGAGCATGGATTGATTTATTGAACTGGCACGGGTACTTCTGCCTCGGCGTCTTCGACCACTGCATCCGGATCGTACACATAGGTTAAGACGTCCGGGTCCACCACGCCTTCCACGTAATAGTCGTTGCCGTGTTGATCGACGGCGATGTAGGCCCATTTGATCTGGAGCAATTCATCCGTGTCGTTGCTCTGCCAATTAGCGTCACAGATCGCCACGGCACCCGGGGGGAGGACACCATCGACAATCGGATCGCCCTCGGTGTACCAATCAGAAAAGTCGGCGCCACGGAGTGTGTGCCCCGCCAAGGTGTCCGGCTGCCAGCCGTCTTCGTAATAGCTCATCCCATCAAACCAGACAATCCTCACGGGCTTCTGGCTGACATTACGCACCTCGGTGCGGTAGTACCACAGGTGTGCAAACCCGGTATCGTCCGGTGGGCTGGTTGACTTCGTGTGAGTCACCACCAAAGGGGTTCCCCACGCCGGGTCATCCGCCTCGGAACACCCCAGCAGACACAAGCAACAGACCACGAAACCTAGCACGCAACGAAGTGAGTTTGTCATGCCCACAGCATACAAAGTCACAAAGCCCGATAAGCCAAAACGCCCTTGTTAGGGTGTGTTTTTCGGTGGGTTAATCCTGTAAGTCACTAAATCTAACTGCTTTGGATTTTCCGCTTGACGTTCGGTTCGTTTTTGGGTAACGTATACCGAACAAAAAATGGAGCGAATGTTCAAGTATGCCAAAGGGGTACGTCGAAACTAAGAGCGGTTCGAGGGTGAGGCCCCCAAGATATGGGGTTTCGCCGAGCTGTTCACCCCTATGGAGGCGATACCGCCATGACTGTTCCACTGGTAATGCTGGGCCCTGGAGGCGACTTTACGACATCCCTGAACGTCCGTGGGCGGGACTTATCCCGTCAGTTCGGGGCCAACGGGGGGACGAGCTCCTCACAGGGGCACGATCCCGAAGGCGACTCGGCCGGGGGCTACGCCCAGTGGGGCCGATGGCGGCGACCCAAGGGCGAGGCGGAGACAGCCAGCGAAGCAGACCCGATGTCGACGCCCCATCGGGCGAGCGATATTCGGGATCGTTTCGAGCATGTCCCGGTGGAAGACCCCACGGACGTGTACACGCGTCAGGGCACACGCCGGGCCAACCCGGTGCGATGCGCGGGGATACGCTCGGCCCTGCACTGGCTGAGCGCCCAGCAGCGGGCGGTCATCGGCCTGGGCTCGCTGATCTCGGCGATGCGCCGGTCGCTGATGCCGCTGGACGAACAGCCGGCCGGCACGTCCCGGGCCACGAATTACAACCAAGCAGGCACGGCGGTCAGGGTGCGGGTGGCTGGGCCACCGGCGTCACCGCCCTACCCCAACCCCCCTATCCAACTCTCGGCCAACCAGCCGAACATCGCGGAGGCGAACCATGAGCATGAACCTGACCCCCAAACAGCTACACATCCTCACCCGGATCCGCGACATCCGGCTGTCACGCGGCTATTCGCCGACGATGCAGGAACTCGCCGACGAGCTGAACGTCTCCAAAGTCACCGTGTTCGAGCACGTCGAGGCCTTGATCAAAAAAGGGGCTCTGGTCAGAAAGGCCAACAAGGCGCGCTCTTTGGAAATTAGCCCCGACGCCGGGCTCCCCGACGAACAGCGCAACAGCCGGCTGCCACTGGTCGGGACGATCGCGGCGGGCCTGCCGATCGAGGCCGTCGAAGAACGCGAACACCTGGACCTGGAAGAACTCTTTGTCCGCTCGTCATCCAAGACCGGCGAAACCTTCGTCCTGAAGGTCCGCGGCGAGTCCATGATCGACGAACAGATCCGCGACGGCGACTTCGTGATCTGCGAGCAACGCAGCACCTACCGAAACGGCCAGACCGTCGTCGCCCTGATCGACAGCGGCGAAGCGACCCTCAAAAAATACTACAAGGAACGCGACGGCCGAGTCCGCCTCCAGCCCGCCAACGATTCTTTTGAGCCCCAGTACTACGACCCCCAGGACGTCACCCTCCAGGGCCTGGTCGTCGGCGTCGTCCGGGCGTATTGAGGCCGGTGGTTGGTGGTTGGTGGTTGGTGGTTGGTGGTTGGTGGTTGGTGGTTGGTGGTTGGTCAGATTGTAAGTGTCAACGCCGTCCCTGAGCGGAGCGAAGGGGCGGACCTCTGCTGCGGGCACAAGAGCGCGTCCTGTTCAACGGAAGCGACCCATTGTTTAATCGTCGCGGCCACGCGGTGACGACCGGCTGGGGGACACACAACTGGGTTTAATAGTTGATTCATATCAGCCGTGAATGCACGCGAATCAAACCCCAGTGGATTGATTCTTGAAATCCCGCCCACCGATTTGCGTTTATTCGCGTTCATTGGCGGCTCACCTTTCTTGTCTTGCTTCCACAGCCACAAGCCGACGCACCGTGTTGCAGAGCATCCCGGGGGTTGGCTTATTACTATGTGCCTATGGATGATCGACCCATCGGACTGATCGCGGGGGCGGGGCGGCTGCCCGTGCTGGAGGCGGAGGGGATCCGCGCGGCGGGTCGGCGGGTGGTGTGTCTGGCGTTGGGCGATCAATACGACCCGGACCTGCCGGGGCTCTGCGACGGGTTCGCGGTGGTGGGCGTGGCCCGGCCGGGGCGTTGGTCCAAACGGCTGCGGGGCTGGGGCGCGAAGCAGGCGGTGATGGTCGGGGTGGTCAAGAAGACGCGGATGTACGACCCGGCGGGGTTCCTGCGGGCGATCCCGGACCTGCGGGCGATCCGGCTGTGGTATCGTGTGCTGCGACACGACCGCCGAAGCCAGACCGTGCTCGGGGCGCTGGCGGATGATTTAATGACCACAGGGATCGAACTGATCGACACGACCCAATACATCCCGGAACACATGGCGACCCCCGGCACGCTGGCGGGCCAGCAGCCCAGCGCCAAGCAGCTGGCGGACATCGAGTTCGGCTGGCCGATCCTGATGCGCATGAACGACCTGGACATCGGTCAGGCGATCGCGGTGCGCGACCGGGACGTGATCGCGGTCGAGGCGATCGAGGGGACCGACCGGATGATTAAGCGGGCCGGGGAGTTGTGCCGGTCCGGCGGATGGGTGCTGATCAAGGGGCCTAAGCCCGACAAGGATCGGCGGTTTGACGTGCCGACGGTCGGCGTGCAAACCATCGAGAATCTTAAAGCCGCGGGCGGATCGTGCCTGGCGGTTGCCGCCGGCGCGGTGATCCTGGCGGAGAAGCCCAAGGTCATCGAGGCGGCGAACGCGGCGGGGATTGCGCTGGTCGGTGTGCGGTATGACAGCGCGAATCCCGAGGCACCGGCCATCCTTGAATAGCCGAACCCCTGACAGGGCCGGGGGCTGAGGGATGCGGTCATACCCGGTATGCTTCGCCCGACCGATTTCCATTTTCTGAGACACCATGTATGAATGAAGAGCTGATGATCGGGTTGTGTGCGGTGCTGGTGCTGGGGGTCGGTGCGCAGTGGTTTGCCTGGCGGTTGAAGCTGCCGGCGATTTTGATGCTGCTTGGGTTTGGTTTCCTGGCGGGCCCCGTGCCCGAGGCGATCAACGGCAAGCCCTGGCTCGATCCGGACGGGTTGTTCGGGGAGATGCTGTTCCCGATCGTCTCGCTGTCGGTCGCGATCATCCTGTTCGAGGGCGGGATGACGCTGAAGCTGCACGAACTTAGAAAGATCGGCGGCGCGGTGCGGAACATGGTGAGCGTCGGCGTCGCGGTGACGTGGATCCTGGCGACGATCGCGGCGCACCTATTGTTGAAGTTCGACCTGCCGTTGGCGTTGTTGATCGGTGCGATCTTCACGGTGACGGGGCCGACGGTGATCGGGCCGTTGCTTCGGCACGTTCGGCCAAGCGGCCAGCTCGGGCCCGTATTGAAATGGGAAGGCATCCTGTCGGACCCGATCGGCGCGCTGCTGGCAGTGCTGGTCTTCGAGTCGATCGTGGGTGTCGCGCACGGCGGCGCAGACAACACGGTCATGCACTCGCTGTTAAGTGCCGGGCAGGCGCTGGGCAGCGGGCTGATTGTCGGCGTGGCGTGCGCGGGCTTCCTGGTGTTGATGCTTAACCGGTACTGGATTCCCGACTACCTGCAGAGCCCGGTGACATTGAGCCTGGTGGTGGTGGCGTTTGAGCTGAGCAATAAGATGCACGCCGAGTCGGGGCTGCTGGCGGTGACGATCATGGGGATGCTGCTGGCGAACCAGCGCTTCGCGGCGGTCAAGCACGTGGTGGAGTTCAAGGAGAACCTGCGTGTGCTGCTGATCTCGTCGCTGTTCATCCTGCTGGCGGCGAGGCTGGGCGTGGAAGACATCAAGCGGATCGACCTGGGCGGGCTGGCGTTCATGCTGGCGATTATCCTGGTGGTTCGGCCGGCGTCGGTCTGGCTGGCGACGATCGGGACGACGTTGTCGTGGAAAGAGAAGTTCTGGCTGGGGCTGGTCGCGCCGCGCGGGATCGTGGCGGCGGCGGTGGCGTCGATCTTCTCGTTCCGGCTGATCGAGTCGGGCACGCCCGGGGCCGAGGACCTGGTCCCGGTGACGTTTCTGGTCATTGTGGGGACGATCACATTCAGCGGGCTTGCCGCCGGGCCGGTCGCGCGCATGCTGGGGCTGGCGAAGCTGGACCCTCAGGGCGTGCTGATCGTCGGGGCGCACGAGTGGGCCAGAAAAATCGGCGAGACGCTCAAGGGCGAGGGGCTCGCGGTCGTGATGATCGACACCAACAGAAGGAACATCAACGCAGCGAAGATGGCGGGCATCAGTGCGCACCTGGGGTCGGTCCTGTCAGACGAAATGCTTGAGGAGATCGATCTGACCGAGACCCGGCGGGCGCTGGCGCTGACGCCGAACGACGAGGCGAACGCGCTGGCGGCGGTGCACCTGGTCGAGCAATACAGCCGGCAGGAAGTGTTCCAACTCACGCCGGACCGCATGGGCGTGATGGACGATAAATCGGCAAAATCACACGACCTGCACGGGCGATACCTGTTCGGCCAGAAAGTCACCTTCGCGGAGCTGACCGTGCGGTTCGGGATGGGCCACGTCCTGAAGACCAGCAAGATGTCCGAGACTTACAACTACGAGAAGTTCCGGGCGCACTACGGCGACGAGGCGTTGCCTTTATTCATCATCACCGAGACGGGCAACCTGATCACCGTCACCGCAGGCATGAAAATCGATCCGCAGCCCGGCCAACGCCTGATCAGCCTGGTCCACGGCGAGACGGATGCGCCGATGGCTATTGAAGTTTAGACGCG
>CBDUNP010000028.1:0-15567 GCA_965368605.1 uncultured bacterium
TCGACAACGGCTTGCCGAACATGAAATCCACATGCGTATGCATCCGCCAGGCGATGTCGTTCTCGATCACGACCTCCCGGCTGACCCCGCCGAGCAAAGCCTCCTGATCCGGGGTCCGGGCCAGTCTCTTGGGCAGCCCCATCTCCTGAGCCAACTCAGTCAGCTTCCCACCGGACTCATGCCGCGCGGGATTGCGGTAGTAGTCCCAGAGTCGGCGCAGCCTCGGCTCGGTGATGGCCTGGTGCTCCTCAATAAGCACATCCAGCAACGCCGAGGGCAGGGTTTCGAAGATCGCGTGATCGACCGGTTGACTCATCTGAAATCACTCGCTGACGGTTGACGTTTCGTGGACGTTGAGGCGAATCTGACCCAGCCAATGGATACGCCCCACACCCTTGGCCGAAACGTCAGACCTCGGCGCACAAATACAGACCAAAACCAAACCGGGAACTAGTAACCCTAGAAATGACAATATGAAATAACATCAATAAGGTAGCCACATTTGTACGGATTATGTTTGGTTTTGTGCGCATCAAAATGGCACTGGTGGCTTGCAAATCTGACTCACTGATGATTTAATTAGCGTAATATGCGCCGAGCTGAACAAGAATTAGACATTTTAGAACAGATCAGCCAAATCCTTGGCGATGGTTTAGAGTTAAGCCAACTCTTTCAACGCGCGATCACCCTCTTGAGCGAGCGATTGCATATCCAGCGATCTTCCCTGGTTTTATGGGATCAGGCGACAGGCCAGCTGCGCATCGTGGCGAGTACGGGCTTGAGTTCTCAGGAGCAACAGCGAGGCCGATACGCGGTCGGTGAGGGCGTGACCGGCCAGGTTCTGGCCTCGGGCGAACCCGCGGTCATCAAAGACATCGCCAAGCACCCTGAGTTCTTGAACAGGACCGGCAGCCGAGACCTCAACGAGACCAGCCCGGAGCCGACCCCCATCAGCTTTATATGCGTCCCCGTCAACGACGGCGGCCAGACCGTGGGAACCATCAGCATCGACAAGCCCTTTGTCAATGATGAAATCCTCCACGCCGACACCCGGCTGCTGAAGATTGTCGCCGGCTCGATCGCTCAGACGATCCGCATCCATCACCTCATCCAGGTCGAAAAAGGGCAATGGCTTGAAGAGACGCAGCTGCTGCGAGACAACCTGCGCGGCAAATACAAGTTCGACAACATCATCGGCTCCAGCCCCGCGATGCTGGATGTCCTGGCGACCATCGGCCAGGTCGCCAGCAGCCGAGCAACCGTCCTGGTGCTGGGTGAGACCGGCTGCGGTAAGGAGTTGATCGCCAAAGCGATCCACTTCAATTCACCCCGGGCGGAAAAACCCCTGATCCGGATTAACTGCGGGGCCTTGTCTCCACAGCTTCTGGAGTCCGAATTATTCGGCCACGTCCGAGGCGCCTTCACCGGGGCGACCAAAGACAAGGTCGGCCGATTCGAAGCCGCGGAAGGCGGGTCGATATTCCTCGACGAGATCGGCACCCTCGACCCCCAACTCCAAGTCAAGCTCCTGCGCGTCCTCCAGGAACGCGAGTTCGAACGTGTCGGCGACCACCGAACCGTCAAAGTCGACACCCGGATCATCGCCGCGACCAACCTCGATCTGGAAGACGAGGTCCGCAAGGGCACGTTCCGCGAAGACCTCTACTACCGCCTGAATGTGGTCCAGCTCAACCTGCCCCCGCTGCGTAAACGCCGGGAGGACATCCCCAGGCTGATCGACTTTTTCCTGGACAAGTACAACACCGAAAACCAGCGCGGGCTCCGCAAGATCAATCGAGATGTCTTAAACACACTGCTGCGGTATCCTTGGCCGGGCAACGTGCGCGAGCTTGAAAACGCGATGGAGCGTGCCGTCGTCTTATCGACTAGTGAAGATTTTTCGGTGGACCTGCTGCCCCTGCAGATCCGGCTGTTCTCAAAACAGACCCGGTCCGAGACAACAGACACCTCGATCGAATCGCTCTCGGCAAAGCTCTCTGAACACGCCGTCCGCGAGTACCAGTCATGTGAAGGGCAGGTCTATGACCTCGTGGTCGGCGAAATCGAGAAACAACTCATCCGCGAAGCCCTGTCATACAACAACGGCGTCAAGGTCCGCACCGCAGACTTCCTGGGCATCAACCGGAACACACTGAACAAAAAAATCAAAGAGTTGAATATCGAGTCCAGCGACGAGCCCCTCGACTAAGCTTCACACGTGTATTCGAACTTGGCAACGTGCTATGCCGCCCGTCGACTTGATTCCGACGTGTTGGCGCCTGTGTTCCGACCCACACGGTGTTTAGCCATTGGACGCGAGGCGTAGCCGGTGCCATCGGATGTCCCCTGCCGAGCTTTCCGGGTCTTACGACGACGCGCCTTGTGGATCATCGAGGTGATGGTTTTCGCCGGCAGATAACACAGCCCGCCAACCACCGCCCCCGTGATCAACCCGCCGATCAGCATCGGGATAACGATCTGCGAGCCCATGCTGAAGATGCTGTGAAACCCGCGGAACACCGCCCCCATACTGAATACGCTGTAGCCTCCGCCGATCGTCTGGCTGAGTTCCGTAAGCCCCACGTCAGGAGACGAAAACCAAAACGGACGACCCACCGCGTAAGTCAACGCAAAGATCGGCCCCATCGTCAAGGGATTCGTGATCCACACACTCGCCATCGCCGCCACACGCGACGCATTCAGGATCGAAGCCAGCACCAGCGCCAGCCCCATCTGAAAACCAATGGAAGGTGTAAACGCGATCAACACACCAATTGATATACCCAACGCGATGCGCTTGGGGCTGGTGTGCAACGGAATCAGAACACGCAGCCATCGACGAAGCCAGACCATATTCAGCGCATCCCTGCTGGACCTATGCCTGACTGACGAACTGTGGATGGCGCGCCTCATACAATCAGCTATCGGCTTGTGAGGCAAGGGTCTATGGCAGAACAACCCCTGAAATCAATCAAGAATCATAAAACCGATGAAATAGCTTTGTTATCCGGACGCAACACCATATCAGTCGCATTGCCGACGGTGATGTGACACCTGGTAAGCTAACACGCCCCGGTGCGTCAGGTGGTAAGCAAGAAACGCCGCCAGCAGCCCCAATACCGCGCCCCCCAGCAGCATCGGCAGGATGTAGCCCCAGCCGGCCTGCATCAGTCCTTCCAGGCTGTAGGGACTGACCGCCAACGCCCCCACCGCTGACTCCGCCCCGGGCACCTCAACCGGGACCGATGCCATCGCCGGGGCAGGCGAACCCATCAGCACGCCCAACTGATAGGTCACCGCAAAGATCGGCCCCATCGTCAACGGGTTGCTGATCCAGACCGCCAACATCGCCGCCTTCTTCGAGCCCCCCGCCAATGTGGCAACCAGAGCCGCCAGCAGCGTCTGGAGCCCGATCAGCGGAGAAAAGGCGATAAATGACCCTATGGCCATCCCTAACGCGATCTGTTTAGGGGTTGCCCGGATCGAAACGATTGCACGGACCCATTGCTTCCAACGCCCACACGCCAAGATACCTTCTCCGCCGGAGGCAACGCCCCGTCGTCGCTCCTGCACCGAGGCACTTAACGATGTATCCAGGCTCGCCATACACCGACTATCGGGTGGCGGAGAACCGGACTGAGCGCGAGTTACCCAACGCCGCAATCATCTTGTCCAGCCGAACCCCACAACCGGCAGAGCCGAGCCAGCCGTAGGGAACCACCCGACACGCTAAGTCTTTCGCAAACCGCACCACCGGATAAACCAACAGAAAACAACCTGCCTCTGTTATGATGTCTCTATGCCAGATCCCTCACGCCAGAAAGAAATCAGCCGTATCCTGAAGGTCTACGGCCGGGACGATACCCGGTCTATCATGGAGATGGTCGAACGCCATTTCATGGTCCTGCACCACCGCTCGCAGGTTTTGCTGGGCCTCTCAGGCATCGTCATCACCACCACGGGCTTCTCCGGCAGGCTGATCGCCGGCACCAACGACCTGGCCAAGTGGTTGATCATCAGCGGGGTTGCCTTGGTGATGGCCGCCGCCGCGACCGTGTGTTATGGCGTCCTGCACCTGCGCTGGCTCACCCAACACCCCGGCGAAGAGATCGAGCAGTGGCTCGACCTCACCCTCGACTACCGAGACCGCAAGACCCGGTTCTACCGCGCTGGGATCGTCATGACGATGATCGGGTTGGCCCTGTACGTCGGCTCGATATTTGTCATGCTCTGGTACCCCCTGGACTTCCCGGGCATCAATTCGATCCGATAAGCCCCTACCCCACGACCCGATCCGCAACGCATTGTCTTGTCAGCAGTTGAGCGATGGGGCAACCCCCGGATGTTTGACAGTAATTAGGCCCGATGCTAGCTTTTGAGGTCTGGACAGGCCCGTCTGATCGATAGACGGCCTATTTCCCTAAATGCCCGAGAGGATTCCGATGAATTTCAGCCGACGCCTGCATTGGCTACTGGCGGCGACGTGTGTACTGATGCTGGGGCCGGGGAATCAGTCCCTCTTCGCACAGAATTCGCTCCCCGCCACCATCATTCAGGCGCAGCAGCTTTCCGCCCAGGATAAGACCACCATCGATGGTTTTATTGATGCGCAGGTCACGCGCCTGCAGAGCAGCGACCCCGAGCAGGTTGCACTGGGCCGGTCGCTCCTGGCAGAGCAATTTGGCCTGGGCAGTTCGCCAGCATTCATAAATTACTACAGCCAGGCCATCGCCCAGCGTGTCGCCCCCCTGCTGGTCCCCGACGGCCCGCTGATGACCCGGCTGAACATCGCCATCGTCAGCGCCAAGCTCTCCGACGCGAGCTTGGTCACGGTGCTCAAGGCCGGCGCAGACGATCCGAGCCCAGCCGTCCGCTACTGGATCGCCAAAGCCGTCGGCGCCGCCGCCAAGAACGACCGGATCAGCCAACAGCAGCAGCAGGATGTTCTTGATGTCATGGCCGCCCGGCTCAAGGTCGAAGACTCTGAGCTTGTCCTCGGGCAGGTCATGCTGGCGATCTCTGAAATTGATCTGGACGAGGCCATTGAAAAGGTATTAGAAGGCCTTGATGCCCGTGTCAGCTTCTACAAACAACACGCACAGGCTCGTTTCAAGCCCGTCCACGACGGGACACAACAGCTCTGGAGCAAGCTGATCGCCCTGAGATCGGACGGGAAAAACGTAGATAAAGAACAGAAAGAGCTGGCCAGGATCGCGTTCAAGTATTACGCATTGATCGCCGAACAGATGGCCGCCGGGATTGACAATCCCGATGAAGATGAAACCGCAGCGATCAAACAGGATAAAGCCACGATGGCTGGTATCTGTGGCCGTGTCATGGACGATGTTGCCCGCCAGGTCGCTAGAATCTCTCCGCCCCAGATGGTCGATCCCAACAACGCGACGGAGCTGAAAGCCTCCGCCGATCGTTGGCGTGACGTCCTCAAAGCTCCCCCGTTCAACTACACCGACGAGCAGTTGGCGGTCGGCGAATAACCCCGGCCCGCCTCGGTGCTCACAGCCGGCTTCTTAACCCTGCGGAGCCGGCCCGGGTGCCCCGGTCACACCGACCGCCTGAGCCGCGGCACTTCGGCCGTACATCGCCTCATCCAGCCGACGGACCAGATCCACATAGTCCATCTGCGCAAGCTGGAACTCCTGAAGCACCAGATTGTGAACCACCGCGGTCTGCAGTTCCTGGAGCTTGCGTTTGTCCGCCACCTCGATCGGTTGTCCGGACATTTCTTTCTCCGTCACCGCCTGAAGATGCCGGTTCAGGTCGTTCAGCGCACGCTGGGCCTCGACGTCTTCCTTGAGCTTGCCGATCGCCGACTCCAGCCGACTGACCTTGGGGTGCTCCCCCAGCAGCTTGCCCAACTCTCCCGCCGCTTTCATAATCTGATCGTCCGTTGCCATGATATTGCCTCGTGATTGGGTACTTCTGTCGCGGTTGATTGATCTGCGGTAGCATAGCCGGGTCGGGCACATGACGCTCGACGGGCCGCTGGCCTTAGCCCGGCTCGATCCCCCGTACGCCCCATTGTTTACTTGCCCCTCATGCCTCAACGATACACCAGCAGCATACTCAAGCATATCGCCAACACGCGATACGAACCCCGCACGCTCCGGCAGCTCGCCCAGGACTTGGGCGTCAGCGATGCCGACTTCAGCGAGTTCCAGGAGGCCGCACAGAGCCTGCTCGACGACGGCTGCGTCATTCTCGGCTCCTCCGACACCATCGCCCTGCCCCCGCCCGGCAAGCACATGGTCGGGGTCTTCCGCGCCCACGAAAAAGGCTTCGGCTTCCTCCAGCCCGACGAACTCACCCAGCACGGCGACCTCTTCATCCCCCCCGGCTCGGCAGGCGACGCCATGAACGGCGACCGCGTCCGCGCGCGCGTCATCCACGAGGGCAAACGCGCCGGCTCCGGCAAGTCCCCGTTCGTCGGACGCATCATCGAAGTCCTCGAACGCGCCGACCGGCAATACGTCGGCACGCTCATCAAACGCGGCAAGATCCACGTCGTCCAGATCGACGGTCGGATGATGAAAGACCCCGTCATCATCCGCGATCCCTCGGTTAAGAACGCACGCGTCGGCGACAAGGTCGTCATCGACATCACCGAGTACCCCAAAGACTCGCACGACCTCGCGGAGGGCGTCATCACCGAAGTCCTCGGCGAGGGCGGCGAACCCGAGATCGAAACCCTTTCGGTCATGCGTGCCTACAGCCTTGCGGACAAGTTCCCCAATCAGGTCCTCGAAGAAGCCCGCAAGGTCTCCCGCGCTTTTGACGGCGACGTGATCCCCGAAGACCGGGAAGACATCACCGGCACCCTCACACTCACGATCGACCCGCCGACCGCCAAAGACTACGACGACGCCATCTCGATCAAGACCTACGAAGAGAATGGCAACACCTTCTTCGAACTCGGCGTCCACATCGCCGACGTCGCCCACTTCGTCACCCCCGGCTCGGCGCTCGATGAAGAGGCCTACGCACGCGGCAACAGCACGTACCTCCCCAAAGTCGTCGTCCCGATGCTGCCGGAGATCCTCAGCAACGGCGTCTGTTCGTTACAGGAGGGCGTCAACCGATACGCCAAATCCTGTTTCATCATCTACGACGCCGATGGCAAGGTCATCCGCGAACGCTTCGCACGTACCGTCATCTGCTCCGACAAACGCATGACCTACCTGGAAGCCCAGGCCCTGATCGATGGTGACCTCAGCGAAGCAAAAAAACACGCCAAAACACAGCCTAACTATCCCAAACCCATCGTCGACGCGACGAAGCTGATGAACGACCTGGCCAAACGCATCCGCGCCCGCCGGCTCGACCAGGGCATGATCGTGCTTGGGCTGCCCGAGGTGGAATTGGTTTTCGACGATACCGGTCGCGTCATCGACGCGCAGCCGGAAGACGATGCCTTCACGCACACGCTGATCGAGATGTTCATGGTCGAGGCCAACGAGGCCGCCGCCCGGCTGTTTAACCGCCTGGATATCCCGATGATCCGGCGTATCCACCCCGACCCCGACGCCCACGGCATCAACGACCTGCGCATGTTCGCCCGCGTTGCCGGCTACAACATCCCCGCCAAACCCAGCAGGAAACAACTCCAGACCCTGCTGCTGTCGGTCAAGGGCAAGCCCGCACAACGCTCCGTGAATATGGCGGTGCTGCGCACGCTCAGCAAGGCCGAGTACTCTCCGATGCTGATCGGGCACTTCGCGCTGGCGAGCGAACACTACACCCACTTCACCAGCCCGATCCGCCGATACCCCGACCTGATCGTCCACCGCGGCATCGACGCCTACCTGCAACTCGCGCCCTCAGATACCAAGGGCAAGAAACCCAAGTCGCAACAGATCGGCAAGCAACTTGCATCTGACAACATGGTCCCACCCGAGGACAAGCTCCACGAGTTGGGCAAGCACTGCTCGACCACGGAACGCAACTCCGAAAGCGCCGAACGCGAACTGCGCAACTTCCTGGTCCTGCAACTCCTGGCTGAACACCTGGGCGAAGACTTCGCCGGCACCGTCACCGGCGTGACCGGGGCGGGCGTCTACATCCAGATCGACAAGTACCTGATCGACGGCTTCGTCCGCAGCAACGACCTGCCCGGCGCGGCGGGGGACCGATGGAAACACAACCCCAAGACCGGCGCCCTGGTCGCGCAACGCTCGGGCAAGACCGTCTCCATCGGCAGCACCTTCACCGTCCGAGTCGCCGCGGTCGACCTGGGTCGGCGCACGATGGAAATGGTCATCGTCGATGGCGGATCAAAGAAGAAAAAACCTTTGAACCTCAAGCAGGGCAAGGCAAAAAAAGACCCGCCAAAACACGCCGGTAAAGCAAAACCCAAGAAGAAGCACCGCAAGAACCCGGGCAAGAACACGACCACGGCCCGCAAGACCAATAAGAAAACCAAGAAGAAGCCCAGGGGCAACACGCGCGGCGGAAATAAACGCTGACCGTCAGGCAACAATCCCCCGACACCCAACCGACCCACCATGACAACCGCGGTATGGCTACACAACCTAAGCCCGATCCTTATCGAGTTGGGCCCGCTCCCGATCCGCTGGTACGGGTTGTCCTACCTCGCGGGATTCTTCGTCGCCTTCCTGATGGTCAAGCGCGTCTGCCGGGTCGGCGTCTCAACACTTAAACCCGAGAACGCAGCCGACCTTGTGATCGCCGTCGCGATCGGCATCGTATTGGGAGGACGCCTGGGCTATGTGCTCCTCTACAAGCCCGAGATGCTTTTCGAGTTCACAACGACCCCGCCCTTCTGGGACCTGCTCGCGATCAACAAGGGCGGCATGGCAAGCCACGGCGGGATGATCGGGGGGATGCTCGGCTGTCTGTACTACGCCCGACGCAACAACCACGACTTCTTCTACCTCTCCGACCTTTTCGCATTCACCGCGCCGCTTGGTATCTTCTTCGGCCGAGTCGCCAACTTCATCAACGGCGAACTCCTCGGCCGCCCCTGCGACCCCGATTTTCCTCTGGCGGTCAAGTTCCCGCATGAACTGCTGGACGCCGACCCCGTGCAGATGCAACAGGTCATCGCCACACTGCCCCCGCCGGGCTCGATCGTGCCGGGGCTGTTGGAGTGGGACCGCTGGACGATCATCGAATTGATGCAGAACGGCAACGCCGTCGTCCGCAACGCCGTCGAACCCCTGCTGACCACGCGACACCCATCCCAACTCTACGCCGGCGTGATGGAGGGGCTGATTGTGTTAGCCATCCTGGCGGTGATCTGGCTCAAGCCGCGCAAGCCGGGCGTGATCGCCGGGGCCTTCTCGATGACCTATGCCGTGATGCGGGTCGCCAACGAGTTCTTCCGCATGCCCGATGCGCACCTGATGGACAAAGAGTTTGCCACGCTCAACATCACACGCGGGCAATGGCTAAGCGTCCTGCTGTTCGCCTTCGGCGTTACACTCATCATTATTTCGCAGAAACGTTCATCAACCGTGATGGGTGGCTGGCGCTCATCACAAAAGCCTGGCACTGCCCCGACAAAGAATTAACGCAACGCCGTATCACAACTCGATCCGCGGATCGATCCAGGCGTACGCCACGTCCACGATCAGGTTGAAAAGAACGAGCATCGTCGAGAACGTCAACACGACGCCGAGGATCAGGAACTGGTCTTTGTTGATGACGGACTTGACGAAGTGGTCGCCCATCCCGGGGATATTGAATAGTTTTTCTACCACGAACGACCCGGTCATCACGCTCGCCGCCGCCGGGCCCATAAAGCTCAGGACCGGCAGGTAAGCGACCTTCAACGCGTGCTCAAACAGCGCCCGGTGTTGCGACAGCCCTTTGGCCCGCGCGGTGCGGATGTAGTCGCTGGACATGATGTCCGCCAACCCAAGCCGAACCAGCCGGGCGATGTACGCCGCCGGCGCGATGCCCAGTGTGATCGCGGGCAACACGATGTGCCAGGACGAGTCCCAGCCCCCCGCCGGGAGCAACCCCCATGCGCCGGCCACCACCGCCAACAGGATCGAACCGGTCACGAAGTTCGGCAGGCTGATACCCAACAGCGCCACCGCCAGGCTCGACAGGTCCAGAAGGCTACCCGGCTTCAACGCGCCGATCACCCCCGACACCGTCCCGATGAACAGCGCCACCGCCAATGCCGACGACCCCAGCATGATGCTCACCGGCAGGCTGCCCAGGATCATGTCCGAGACGCGCTCTTCCTTGTACGCCAACGACGGGCCAAAATCCGGCCAACCGCGCTCGCCCCCCACGACCAAGCCCTTGAGGTAACTCACGCCAAACTTCACCGGCCCCTCGTCCATGTTGTACTGCTTGAGCATCGCGGCCTTGATCTCAGGCGCGATCTCGCGACCGTCATCGGTATCCAGCGGGTCGCCGGGCACGACCCAGGCAAGCGTCAGCGTCACCACAAAGATCGCGCCCAAGATAAATGGGAACTGAACCAGCCGCCAAAGGATCATCCTCGCCATCGACCGCTCCCGTGTGTGTTAGTCCTTGCCCCGGTCGACCGCGTAGATGTCCTCGAACCGGTCCCGTGTCCAGGCGTTCAGCTTCAGCCCCTTGACCTTGGCCGGGTCGTACAGCGAAACCCCCACGTAATGGAACAGCACCGCCTGTGGGCATTCTTTCATCATGATGGCCTCGGCTTCCTCGAGCAGCTTCATGCGCGCCGCCGGGTCTGTCGAAACCGCCGCCTTCTTAAGCAGGCCGTCGTATTCAAGGTTGCTCCACTTGGTCGTGTTGTTTTCATCCTTGCTCGAACGGATATCAAGCCACGAGGTCGGGTCGGCGTAATCCCCGTACCAGCCGGCGCGACGGATCGTGTAGTCCTGGCTGCGTGCCCGCTGTGAACTGATCTTGGATTCAACACCCTCCAGCGTCACGATCACCCCCAGGTGTTCTTCCCACATGTTCTTGACCGCCTGTGCGATACGATCGTGCCCGCCCCCGGTGTTGTAGAGGATGCTTAACCCCTTGACCTCCGAGCCATTCTCGTAACCCGCTTCTTTGAGCAACGCCTTCGCGGCATCCGGGTCAAACTTCGGAGCCGCGTCGACCGGCGGCTCGTATCCCGCGCAGGAGCCCGGCGGGACAAAGCTGTACGCCGGCGGCTCGTTCAATCGTGTCACCTTCTCGCCCAACTGGCTCCGATCGATCGCGGTGCAGAGCGCCCGCCTGACCCGCCAATCCGCAAGCGGGTTGGGCTCGCCGTTCTTCAGCGTGGGCAGGCAGTTAAAGTTGTAGATATACGTCCCTGCTAACGGCACGACATGCACGTCGTCCCGGTCGTCCGCCACAAGGTCGTGCGACATCCCCGTCGAAACCAACGGCACATAATCCACGACCCCCTGATCGTACGCCATCATAATGGCCATGTCGTCCGAGATAATCCTCGCAAGCAGCGACTTGTTTTTCAGCGCGTCGCGGTTCCAGTAGTACGGGTTCGCGGTCAGGTAGTTGTATTGCCGGAACTTCCGCTTCTCCAGCACATACGGCCCGTTGCCGATCAGCCGATCCGGGTCGTTCCAATACGTCGGGTCATCCATGCGCATCCCAGACTCGGCGTTATACGTCACCCCCGCCTCGACGCTCGCCTGATGCACCGGCATGTACGTCGCAAAAGCAACCAGATCCAGGAAGTAATCCGTCCGCTGCCTGATCGTCACCTCGATGGTCTTGTCATCAACCGCACGCATCCGGACCATCTCGTCGCACTTCTGAACCGCTTCTTCCCACAACGCCTCAGCCCGCTCTTCGCTGCCGCCGGTCTCCTTCGTTTCTTCTACATAGGCCTCAAGCTGAGCCTCACGGAAGGCATAGAAGTCCTGGGCGCCATCGATCGCGAAAAGAAAGAACGCGTACCCCGCTGCCGTGTCAGGGATAATCGCCCGACGCCAGGCGTAGATGTAATCATGCGCCGTCAGTGGATCGCCGTTGGACCAGTAAGCGTCTTCACGGATATAGAAGGTATAAGTCCGCCCGTCCTCTGATACCTCCCACCGCTCAGCCGCGCCGGGGTTGCGGGACATGTTGTCAAAGTTCAGGTCCACCAAAGTCTCAAACAGTCGCCCGGCCAGCCGGATGTCTGCAAGATAAGTCATCCGCTGCGGGTCGCGGCTGTTGTACTCGGCGCTCTCGACGAACACGAAGTCCGCCTTAGGCATGGGGTCGCCGACCCCAATGAGTAAAGGCAGTGAAAACATCACCAGGATGATCGCAACGATACGCTTGACCATGCCCAAGAGTGTAACTTGTTATGCAATATCAATCAGCCCACCCGATCGACGAACCGGATGCCCGAACGTGTGCCCATAATCGGCACCCAGCCCCTAATGGCCTTGGGCGAGGCTGATATCGGTGTACCGCGTGACCGGGCCGGTCACCTGGAGCAACTCGATGGTGTACCGCAGGGTCGCATCCGGCGGGATCACCCCCGCCGCACCACGCCGGCCGTAGCCCAGATGTGCCGGGATCTCGACCGTCCGCATCTCCCCCTCGGCCATGCCGACCACGCCAAGCTCCCAGCCCTGGATCACCTCCCCGGTCCCGATGTGGTACTCCGCGGGCTCATTACGCTCATAGGTATCGTCGTAGGGCTCGGCATCCCGGCCAAGATAGGCCCTGTAATGCACCTGCACCGTGTCATCCGGCCGAGCAATCACGCCCCGCCCGGCCTCATGCATCACCATCCGGACCCCCGGAAGCACGTCAACCAACTCGATATCAAACACCAGGGGCGTGTCAGGCAGCACAACGTCCCCCGGATAAGGCCCAGCCATCAACTCCAAAGGCAAAACCAGACGACGCTTCTCGCCCACCCGCATCCCGACCACCCCCTCGTCCCAACCGCGCGGCACACGCCCGGAGAACAGGACATAGCCCACCGGGTGCTCCGGCGAAGATCGGTCGATGACCTCGCCAGTCAGCGTCGAGGCTGTGTAGTGAATCTGGACATACCGGCCCGCTGTCGCGACCTCCCCGGTCCCCGGCGTCAGGATCGAATAGTGCATCCCCGAAGACATCCCGATGAAATGCGCCCGCGCCCGTGCCTGTTCATGCCCCGACATATTTGAGACAAGCCAGGCCTTGATCGTATCTGAGTGAGACGCACCGTATGCTTGCCCACGATCTAGAAGTGTCTGCGATTGGTCGGGCTCGGTCGGCTCGCCGCCCGGAGTCGAGTTATCGGGCCTGACAAAATACCACGTCACCGCGGCGATCACCGCCGCAAGCACAATCAATAACACCCATCGCATCACACCGGGCCCAGACGGCCGACCCGTCGCGTCGTGGATCTGCTGAGCCGACCGTTCCGCACCCGTCTCGCGCGCCCGCTGAGTCTTATCAAGCATGTCCAGGTAGCGCTGCTCGTCTTTATCAGACCCTTTGCGCGTGAACGATCCGTAGTACCCCTTCCCATCGCTGCGCTTAACCGCATAAAAGATACGGCCTTCGCTGTCTCGGATTGCGCGCTGAAGGTCTTGGTCCCTGACCTTAACTTCCTGGCCGTCGTGCGGGCTGTGAACGATCAACGCCATGAAACGAATCTCCTATCGGTCTTTGGTCATCACAACCAGTGTCCGCAGCCACGCATGATTCAGCCTGACAACGGCCGCCGATAGATATATTCGGACACAACGGTAGCGCAGGATCAACGTAATTACATTCCGATCAACCCACCGGCTTCGACTCGATCTTTGGTCCGCTGAAGTTACACCCTCAAGACATGTCACAAAGCTGTCCGATCCAAGGCGGGCGACGGGAAGTCACGTCGTCATGGGTCAGCTTCTTCGGCCCAAAAGAAAACGCATAACGCCTTCGGAGTCTCGCATGAGCAAGCAGCAAATGATCGACCTTATCCGCCAACGCAACCGCTCGGCATCGAGCGACTTCCTGGTGAAGTTTGATGAGGAAGCGCTGCGGACATACCTCCGCCGGCTCACGACCGTTCAGGGTCACCGCGGCCGATCCAGCGTCTGGGTACGCCAGGGCATCGCCCCCGCCGCCATCACACGCGCCTGTGCATAGTCATGGGCCCAGGGTCTACGGGCCCACACAAGACCCGATAACCAATCGCCCGGCACAACGAATGGCACCGCCACAAACGTCTATTCGCTCACCCGGATACGCCCCAGCACATTCAAAAGACTATCCACGGCTGCCTGCTGGGCCTGAACATCCCCGGCCATATTCTCCAAAGCCGTGATCACCTCAGACGCCGACTGAGAAACCTCCTCAAACCCGTACCCGCCCCCGGCACCCTTCAGCTGCCGGCATATCTGTCTTATCTGTGCTACATCCGACGTAAGCGCCGCCGAGCGCAGCGTGTTAACCGTCTCGCGAGAGTCACTGATAAACTCGCGCAGCAGGTGACGCATCCATTCATCCTGGCCGAGCGTACTGACGATCGGCCCCCTGCCATCCGCAGCCACCCCGTTCCCAACCAGTTGATTAATCTGATCTATAAATGTTTCGGATGCAATCGGCTTACTAATAAAACGGTGTGCCCCCGCCGATATCGCGGTCTGTTGCATCTGCTCATCGTCTTCCACGGAAATGGCAAGGATCGGCCCGGAAAAACCAGCCACAACCAATTGACTGATTAACGCGATGCCGTATTCGGGTTCACAGCAGACATCGATCACCGCCGCGTCGACCTGGTAACGATCGAGTACCTCGATCGCATCCTGCATATTCGCGGCATCCCGGCAAAGGTAGCCCCCCCGGTCCAGAAACGCGCCGTAGAGCCTGCGGTCCAGCGTATAACTGTCTACCAGCAGGATCGTCCCCATCTCACTTGGGCCACGCTCGATCTTGCCGCTGGATACGTCGTTTTCGTACTCCTCGGTGTGGGATTCCTCTTCGCTCGGTGTCAGATTCGCAAACAACGTAAGGTCGATCGGTGAGTTAAAGACCGCAGCGACCTAGTGAATCATTCCCGCGAGATGGTTACAGCGGACGATGACCCCATCCATAGTCATATTTTCATCATCAAGTGTCTGCAACGTAATACTGCATTTACTGTCCGGGTAGATGAACCGCCCGTGCAGAAAAGCGATGCCCTGCCGGCTCAGGTTGCGAGGGATCACCGAATACTTGACGACATTCCCGCCCGGATTCGTAATCGACACCGTGACAAAGCTCGAGTTGTAAGGCACACGGATACCCCGCCTCGCCCCTTCATGGGCTGGCTTGGGTTGCTTAAGCGCTTCGATCAGCTTGCGCTTCTCGCGTTCGTCCAGCTGGATGGTCTCAATCGGGTTATCAAAAGAACTCACGCACATACTCCTGAACCGGCTCTTGCGAGCAGGCCAAAGGTTGCTGAGTTCCTCCCGATTGTGATGGACCCGTGAAGACAGCATCGGCTGCCTGACGAATCGACTTTGCCGCCACGAGCACCGTTACTTCAATCGGCAGGCAAAGATTGGTTCCCCCCGGTGACTTCGGCCGATAATATGTATCTTCCGCCAGCTGTATAGCACCCCATACACCGCAGCAGCCGTACCCACCACAAAGGCTTGCACGCCATGAGATTAG